>CAZZLX010000046.1:0-13219 GCA_964655235.1 uncultured Rhizobium sp. | reverse complement strand
GGATCCGATGTCGCCGAGCCGGATGGTCCCTTCGGCGAAAGGCACGCCCTTGGTGGTTCCATCCAGGGCCAGGTCGTCAATCGCCTCGATCGCGTTCATTATCTAAGCTTCCTCCAGAAGGCGAAGGAGCTTGCCGCAACATCGTGCTCCTGGCCACCATTGTCCTGACCGTTTCATCCCCGAGGCCGCAATGCGCATCGCCGTCGCCCAGATCCTGCAGGAAACCAATACCTTCTCTCCGATCCCGACCACGATCGAGACCTTCAAGCGCTACTACTACCTGAAGGGCGAGGAGATGCTCGACGGCCTCGAAGGCCAGCGCATCGAGATCCCGGGAATCCTCTCGGTGCTGCGCAGCTCGAACGCCCAGGTGGCGCCGCTGATCGCGACCTCGGCCTGCGCCTCCGGCACGCTGACGCGCGACACCTACGAGACGATCGTCAACGACCTGATGAGTCGGCTCAAGTCGGCCGGGAAGGTCGATGCGGTGATCCTTGCACTCCACGGCGCCATGGCTGCCGAGGGCGAGGACGATCCCGACGGCGCCATCATCGAGATGGTGCGCAAGCAGGTCGGGCCGGACGTGCCGATCGGCGTCAGCTTCGACCTTCACGCGCTGGTGACGAAGCGCATGCTGCAACCGAACACCTTCCTGCTGGGCTACAAGGAATACCCGCATATCGACATGTTCGAGACCGGCGAGCGCATCGCGCAGCTGACGCTCGACAAGCTCGCCGGCAAGAAGAATCCGGTGATGTCGCTGGTGAAGCTGCCGCTGCTGGTGAGCCCGATGGTGACGCGCACCACCGACGGCCCGCTGCGCCCGGTGGTCGAGCGGGCGCGGGAGATGGAGGCGAAGGGCGAGATCCTGCATGCGTCGCTCTTTCCGGTGCAGCCCTGGCTCGACCTGCCGGATCTGGGCTTCGGCGTTCTCGTCTGCGGCGACGGCGACCAGAAGAAGTGCGACGCGGCCGCAAACGAGCTCGCGAACATGGTCTGGACGCGTCGCAAGGAGTTCGAGACCGACCTGAAGCCGATCGACGACGTCATCGTGGCCGCGATGACGTCCCCGGGCGTAACGGTGGTCGGCGACTCGGGCGACGCGCCGACCGGCGGCTCGGCCTCGGACTCGACCGCGGTCCTGGCGGCTCTGCTGAAGAACGGCGCCGACAAGTGGGAGCGTCCCACCTATCTCTCCTTCGTCGATCCCGAGGTGGCGAAGGAAGCGGCCGCCGCCGGCGTCGGCACCACCAGGAAATTCAGGATCGGCTACAAGATCACGACCGATGCCGGGAAGCCCCTGGAGATCATCGCGCGCGTGGCGACGATCTCCGAAGGCACCTATGCCATGCGCGACAAGGGTGCCAAGGGCATGAAGATGGACAACGGCCTGACCGCCGTTCTCGCCATCGGCTCGATCCGCGTCGCGGTGCGCTCGTATCCGGCGATGGAGTGGGACACCGGCATGTACTACTCGGTCGGCCTAGACCCGACCGAGGCGGGGCTCGTCTTCGTCAAGTCGCCGTCGCATTTCCGCGTCGCCTACGGTCCGTTCGCCGACCGCATCCTGATGGCGGACACGCCCGGCCCGACGCTGGGCAACATGCGGAAGCTCGAACTCAAGCGCGCGCCACGGCCGCTGTATCCGCTGGATGAGAATGCAAGCTGGTCGCCGAGCTGATCCGGAGCGGATCGTGACCGGGCACGCACGCTGTGGCAGCATGGGCGTCCCCGTTCACGCCTAGCGCCTCCCGGAATCCTTAAGTGACCCAACCCGCGCCTTCGATCGAGACGCCGCTCGGCTGGCGGATCGCGGTCGTCTCCATGCTGCTGATGGGCATCGGCTTCGGCGGCCCCTACATCACGGTGGTCGCGCTCAAGCCGATCGCCGCCGAGTTCGACTGGCCACGATCGATTCCGTCCGCCGCCAGCGCCGTCACCTATATCGGCGCCGGGCTCGGCGGCATCCTGATGGGCTGGTATGCCGACCGCATCGGCGTTCATTGGATCGTGCTGATCGGCTCGACCATGATCGGCCTAGGGGCCATCGTTGCCAGCTCCTCCCAGGGCATGGGGCAGCTCTATCTCGCGCATGGGCTGCTGTTCGGCTTCCTCGGCAACGCCACGACGTTCGCGCCACTGATGGCCAACATCACGCGATGGTTCGACCAGCGTCGCGGCGTCGCGGTGGCCATCGTCGGCTCCGGCCAGAGCATCGGCGGCATGGTCTGGCCGCCCGTTCTCCGCTACTCGGTTGAGGAGTTCGGCTGGCGCCAGACGATGTTCTGGTGGGGCCTGCTCGCGATCTCGCTGATGGTGCCGCTCTGCTTTCTCCTGCGGCATCGCCCGCCGGTTTCGCCGGTGCGCCCCGGCGTCAAGGTGCCGGAGAAGGGCGACCTCGTGCTCGGTCTCAACGGCAACCTGGTTCTCCTGCTGCTCTGCTTCGCCATCGTCGGCTGCTGCGTCGCCATGGCGATGCCGATGACCCACATCGTCGCCTACTGCACCGATCTCGGCATCTCGGCCGCGCGGGGTGCGGAGATGCTTTCGCTGCTCCTGGGCTCGGCGTTCCTGAGCCGCCTCTACTGGGGCCGGCTCTCGGACCGGATCGGCGGCCTGAAGACCATTCTCTACGGCGGCGCGGCGCAGGCGATCGCGCTCGCCTTCTACATCTTCGTCGACGGGATGATCCCGCTCTACTTCCTGTCGATCGCCTTCGGTCTCGCCTTCGGCGGCATCGTGCCGGCCTACTCGCTGGTCATCCGAGAGGTATTCCCGCTGTCCGAGATCGGGTGGCGCATGGGCGCGATCTACCTGTTCGGCACGCTCGGCATGGCCGCCGGCGCTTGGCTCGGCGGCTTCATCTTCGATGCGGTGCTCGACTATCGGCCGGCGTTCCTCGCCGGCGTGCTGTTCAACGTCATGAACGTGGCGATCGTCGGGTGGCTGGTCTGGCGCCAGCAGCACACGGAAGGCCGCCCGGTCGCGGCCGTCCAGGGCGCCTAGGGCGTCAGTCCCAGGGAAGATCGCCGCGAAGGAAGGCGGCGGCCTCGGGCGTCGTCGGCCCGGCGAAGAACTCGGACTTCGACGACCGCTCGATCAGGCGGCCGCGATGCAGGAACAGGATCTCGTCGGCGAGACGGCGCGCCTGGCCGAGGTCGTGGGTGGTCATGATCACCTTCGCTCCCTCGGCCGCGATCGCGGCGACGATCGTCTCGACCGCGCGGGTCGCCGAGGGGTCGAGGTTCGCGGTCGGCTCGTCGAGGAACAGGACCTCGGGCGTCAGCACCCAGGCACGGGCGAGCGCGAGCCGTTGCTGCTCGCCGCCCGAAAGCAGGCGGGCAGGGCGTTCCGCCAGGGCGGCCAGGCCCACCCGCTCCAGCATCATGCGCGCACGCCGGAACCTCTCGCCGAGGTCGACGCCCGCGAGCGCCAAGCCGTAGGCGACATTGGCGATCGCCGAGCGGCGCAGCATCACGGGCCGCTGGAAGACCATCGCCTGCCGCCGCTGAGGATCGCCGCGGAAGCTTCCGTCCCAATCGATGCGGCCCCGGGTAGGGGCGAGCAGGCCGTGACAGAGGCGGAGGAGCACGCTCTTGCCGGCACCGTTGGGGCCGAGGATCACGCTGACCGGGCCCTTCTCGAAGCGCGCGGTGATGCCCTCCAGGATGCACATGCCGCCGGCCGAGAAACCGACCTCGGCCAGTTCCAGCGGCAGGATGCTCTCGGCGCTCATGCGCCCTGCCTCGCCGCCGCGTTGCGGAGCGCCAGCGCCACCGCGTTCACCGCCAGCACGATCGCCATCAGTACGAAGCCCAGGCCAAGCGCTTGCGGCAGGTCGCCCTTGCTGGTCTCGAGCGCGATCGAGGTGGTCATGACCCGCGTGACGCCGTCGATGTTGCCGCCGACGACCAGGACGGCGCCGACCTCGGCGGCCGCCCGTCCGAAGCCGGCGAGCACCGCGGTCGTCAGCGAGAACCGGCAGTCGTAGACCAGCGTGATCGCGGCCTGGACCGGACCGGCGCCGAGCGAGGTCAGCTGCTCGCGATATTCGCCCCACGCATCCCCTACGATCTGGCGCGAGACGGCGGCGACGATCGGCAGGATCAGCACCGTCTGGGCGACGATCATGGCGCCGGGCGTGAACAGCAGGCCGAGAGGGCCGAGCGGGCCGGCACGCGAGAGCATCACGTAGACGACGAGGCCGACCACGACCGGCGGCAGCCCCATGCAAGCGTTCAGCACGACGATCGCGACCTGACGCCCGGGGAAGTCCTTGAGCGCGATCAGGGCGCCGAGCGGCAGGCCGAGCGCGGCCGCGATCGCGGTCGCGGCGAGGCTGACGCGAAGGCTCAACGCCACGACGGACCAGAGCCCGGCGTCGGCTTCGAGGATCAGCTGGAGCGCGGCGGAGCCCGCCTGGCCAAGGTCGCCCATCTCAGTTCTTGCAGGGATAGACGGTCTTGAGCGCGTGCCCGACCAGGATCTCGGCTGGCGAATCCCGGCGCTCCTTGTCGTTCCTGATGTACTCGATGATGGATTCGACCGTCTGCTGGGCGGACGCGCCGTTCGGGATGCAGGCGCGGCCCGGGTCGGTCTTCGGCAGGAGATGCTGGGTCGTGTCGATCACGCCCATGATGTAGCTGGCGCAGATGTAGCGCTCGTCGATCGAAGCCGAGGTGCAGTGGCCATGCAGGTCCTCGCCGCCCAGGAAGCCCGCAACGGCCGGCGAGACGAGGTCGGGTCCCGAAACGAGAGCGGCGGCCATGAGGGCCGCCGCGAGGGTGCGTCGCATGAGACCTCCTCGGCGTCAGCCGAGGTTCTTCTCGGCGAAGCGCCAGTTCAGAAGCTTGTCGATAACGGCCCCGACGAAGTCCGGCCGCTTGTTCTGGTAATCAAGGTAATAGGCATGCTCCCAAACGTCGATGGTGAGCAGGGCCTTGGCGCCGGGCTTGTTCGACAGCATGTTCTCGGCATTCGGGGTCTTTTCCAGGCTGAGCTTGCCGCCCTCGAAGACGAGCCAGGCCCAGCCGGACCCGAACTGGGTGACGCCGGTCTCGACCAGCTTCTTCTTGAATTCGTCATGGCTGCCGAAGCTGGAGTCGATCAGCTGCGCGAGCTTGCCCGTCGGCTTGCCGCCGCCCTTGGGGTCGAGGCTGTTCCAGAAGAAGTCGTGGTTCCAGACCTGGCCGGCATTGTTGAAGATCTTCTTCTTCTCGGCGTCCTGGGCCTTGGCCGTCGCCTTGATGATGTCCTCCAGCGACTGCTCGGCGAACTCGGTGCCCTCGACCAGCTTGTTCAGTGTGTCGACATAGGTCTTGTGGTGCTTGCCGTGATGGAAGCTGATGGTCCTGGCCGAGATCACCGGCTCCAGCGCCGTGTCCTCATATGGCAGCTTCATCAGCTCGAATGGCGCGTGGCCGGACGTCTTCGCCTTGGCGGCGGTCATCGGAATCTCCTCGGATGGACATAAGAGGGGTATGGGGGGAACACCCCGACCTTACGACCGTTCCGCCATCGGCTTGCGCGACTTTCCGTCGCCCGGTAGGGTCGCTGCTCGCGCCCTTCAATGGATCCCGGCCGATTATGGGCAACCCGTTCCAGAACATCTTCAACGCGGTGGTCGAGCTCTACATTTGGTGCTTGATCGTCTGGGTCATCCTCAGCTGGCTCGTCGCGTTCAATGTGGTCAATACACGGAACCGCTTCGTCGCGGTGGTCGGCGACTTCCTCGATCGCATCACCGAGCCGGCGCTGCGTCCTATCCGCCGGGTCCTGCCCAACCTGGGCGGCATCGACATCTCGCCGATTCTGCTGATCCTGCTGATCTACTTCGTCCGCGACTTCGTCAATTGGTACATCTTCTGAAGCCGGCTCAGGGCGGCGCTTATCTCACCGTCCACCTGACGCCGCGCGCCAGTCGCACGCGACTCGGCAAGGCCGAGACCGATGCCGCAGGCGCTCCCCGCCTGAAAGCCTGGGTCAATGCGCCACCCGCCGACGGGGCCGCCAACCAGGCCTTGATCGAGCTGATCTCCGACGCCCTCGACGTGCCGAAATGCGACATCGAGATTCGCCGTGGTCTCACCGACCGCACCAAGACCCTGTTTATTGAAGGCGACGCTGACGCGATCGCCCAACGGCTGAAGAAGGTGCTCGAATGACCGCGCGGATCATCGACGGCAAGGCAGTGGCCGATCGGCTCAACGCCGACACCGCGGCCAGGGTCGCCGCCTACGCCAAGACCCATGGCCGCCCGCCGGGGCTGGCGGTGGTGCTGGTCGGCGAGGACCCGGCGAGCCAAGTCTATGTGCGCAACAAGGGCAAGTCGACGATTGCCGCTGGCATGCTGTCGATCGAGCACAAGCTTCCGGCCGAGACCTCGCAGGACGAGCTGCTGCGTCTGGTGCGCGCCCTGAACGACGACGCGCGCATCGACGGCATCCTCGTCCAGCTGCCACTGCCGAAGCACCTCGATGCCGACCTGATCATCGACACGATCGACCCGGACAAGGACGTCGACGGGTTCCACGTGGTGAATACGGGCCGGCTCGCGGTCGGTTTCGACGGCTTCGTGCCGTGCACGGCGCTGGGATCCATGATGCTGATCGATGAAGCCGGCGCCAAGGTCGAGGGTGCCGAGGCCGTCGTGATTGGCCGCTCGAATCTCGTCGGCAAGCCGGTCTCCCAGCTTCTGCTCCGCCGCAACGCGACCGTCACCATGGCGCATTCGCGCACCAGGGATCTGGCCGCCGTCTGCAAGCGCGCCGACATCCTGATCGCCGCGGTCGGACGGCCACGCCTCGTGCAGCCGGACTGGATCAAGCCGGGCGCGACCGTGATCGACGTCGGGATAAACCGGATCGAAGAAGGCGGCAAGAACCGGCTGGTCGGCGACGTCGCCTACGATGGTGCCGCCCAGGTCGCGGGCGCGATCACGCCGGTGCCGGGCGGCGTCGGCCCGATGACGATCGCCTGCCTGCTCCGCAATACTCTGACCTCGGCAGAGCGTCGCGCCAAGCGGTAGCCCGCTACGGCTGTTGCGGGCGCGCGGCGACGTATCCTCACTCCCGGTTTTCTTGGCACGGGTGAGGTGTCGAGTGGATCGCAGGGGTTTCCTCGGGCGCGCTTCGGCGACGCTTGCCGTGGTCGTCATGCCGTCATCCGTTCCGCCCGGCGGTCGCCTCGGCTATCGGGAGATCGCGCTCGACGCCCGGGTCGATCCGGGCGAGGCGCGGCACATCTTCGCGAAGGAGCTGGACGCCGCGCGACGCCGGCACCCGGTCTACGTCCTCTACTATCAGGCGGAGTCGCCGCACTTCGTCTCCTACCGCAAGGCTGTCGATGCCGTGCTCAAGAAGAAGGGCTATCGCGGGGCGGTGATCTCGGTTGACATCGACCGCCACGCCGAGCTCGCGGAGAACAACTTCTTCGACGTGAACGGCCGCCCCTACACGATTGCCGCCTCGTTCGCGGCCTTCGTCGACGGCAAGCTGATGAGCTTCTACAAGACGTCCATCCGTTCGCAGATCGACGGCACGGCATTCAGCCTGTCCTATCCCGGCATCGCCGGCGTCACGGCAGGCCCGTTCGGCGATGACGTGGAGAAGCTGGTGCAGCGGATCTCGGGCTTCGTCGAGCGGACAGATCAGGCTTTCGCCGCACCTCCAAGGTAGCGGAGCGGCGACGTCGCCAGACGCTGGCCGGCGCCTTGACCTGACGTTTCGCGCCGCTATGGTGACGGCCCCGTTCGCCGGCCCTGACAATGACCGAAGCAAAGAACCCCTTGGGCGCCTGGCGCACCGAGGCCAAAGCCACTCTCGCGCTGGGATTGCCGCTGATCGGCTCCCAGGTCGCTCATATCGCGCAGACCTCCACCGACGTCCTGATGATGGGCTGGGTCGGGCCGGAGACGCTTGCCGCGGGCTCGCTCGGATTCAATCTCTATGTGACGCTGTTCGTCTTCGCGATGGGCGTCGCCTATGCGGCCGGCGGCCCGATGGCGCAGGCGCGGGGCGCCGGGCGCCCCGGCGAGGTCGGCTACCTGCTGCCGCAGAGCCTGATCCTGACCACGGCCGTGTCGCTGCCGCTGGCGATGATCCTTGTCGCGAGCGAGCCGCTTCTGCTGCTGTTCGGCCAGACGCCTGAGAACGCCGCGGCGGCCGGCGCCTATGCAGTCGCGATGTCGCCCAGCTTCGTGCTGGCGAACATCTACATCACACTGCGCGGCTTTATGGCCACCTACGGCCACACCCGCATCTTCGTGGTGGTGGCCGTGCTCGGTGTCGCGCTGAACGCCCTGCTGGTCTATGCGCTGATGTTCGGGCAGTTCGGCGCGCCGAAGCTGGGCCTCACCGGTGCCGGCATCGGGACCAGCCTGGTCAGCCTGAGCTCCACTCTGGCGCTGATCGCCTACATCCTCGTCGTACCGCAGCTCCGCCGGCATCTGCGCTTTCCCTGGTCCCCCGACTGGGCGCGGCTCTGGATGCTGATGAAGCTGGGCCTGCCGATCGGGACCACGCTCACGCTCGAGGTGGCCCTGTTCTCTGGCGCCGTCATGCTGATGGGAATCCTCGGCAATTCCGAGCTCGCCGCCCACCAGATCGCGATCCAGTGGGCGTCGATGACCTTCATGGTGCCGATGGGCTTGGGCCAGGCCGCCACGGTCCGCGTCGGATATCGCGTCGGTGCGGGCGACCTCGCCGGCGCGCGCCGCGCCGCCCATGTCGCGCTGGGGCTCGCAGGCGGGTTCATGGCCTGCTCGGCCCTCGTCTTCTGGTTCGCCCCGGGCCCCCTGGTCGGCGTCTTCGTCGACGCCAAGGCGGCCCCGATGGTCGCCAGCCTGGCGGCGACCTACCTCGCCGTTGCCGCGGTCTTCCAGCTCGTGGATTCGACCCAGGCGGTGGGCGCCGGCAGCCTGCGCGGCTTCAAGGACACCCGCTGGCCGATGATCATTGCCGGCATCGGCTACTGGGCGGTCGGCTTCCCGATTGCCGCGTTCCTCGGATTCTGGGTGGGCTGGCGCGGCCTCGGCATCTGGATCGGCCTGGCCCTGGGCCTCGCGGTGACCGCCGTCCTGATGGTCGGCCGCTTCGAACGGCTCAGCCGAAAGCCGCTCACGGCGTAGGGAACTCGCCACGGAAATCGGCTAGTCTCTCCCCGGTTCGGCGAGTTGGAATTGGCCGACTTGGGGGGAGCGCGCGCCATGGCGCATGACTACGATCTGGTGGTGATCGGTTCCGGCCCGGCGGGCCAGAGGGCGGCGATCGCCGCCGCTAAGCTCGACAAGAAGGTCGCGATGGTCGAGCACCGCCAGGTGGTCGGCGGCGTCTGCATCAACACCGGGACGATCCCGTCGAAGACGTTGCGCGAGGCGGTGCTGCACCTTTCCGGATACAGGGAACGCGGAATCTACGGCGCCTCGTACACGGTGAAGCAGAACATCAGCATGCAGGACCTGCTGTTCCGCACCAGCCACGTGATCCGCCACGAGATCGACGTGACGCGCCACCAGCTGATGCGCAACCGGATCGAGATGTTCGAGGCCTCGGCCGGCTTCGTCGACGCCAACACCGTCCGCATGACCAGCCTCAACGGAAAGGGCCATCGCGACGTGACCGCGGGCTCGGTGGTCATCGCCTGCGGCACACATGCGACCAAGGACGCCCATATCCCCTTTGACGGCCAGCGGGTGTTCATCTCGGACGACGTGCTGACGCTCGAGAAGCTGCCGCGTTCGCTGGCGGTGATCGGCGCCGGCGTGATCGGTGCCGAGTACGCGACGATCTTCGCCGCGCTCGGCATCCGCGTCACCCTGATCGACAAGCGCACGCAGCTGCTGCCCTTCATCGACGCCGAGATCACCCAGGCGCTCGCCTACCACATGCACCAGAACCGCGTGACGCTTCGCCTCGGCGAGGGCGTGAGCGGCGTCGAGGTGTTCTCCGACGAGCGCGGCCAGCACGTCCGCATCAAGCTCGAGTCGGGCAAGCAGGTGGTGACGGATTCGGCGCTCTATTCGATCGGCCGGACCGGCGCGACGGAGAAGCTCAACCTCGATGCGGCAGGCGTGAAGTCCGACAGCCGCGGCCGCGTCCAGGTCAACGAGAACTATCAGACCTCGGTCCCGCACATCTATGCGGTCGGCGACGTGATCGGCTTTCCGTCGCTGGCCTCGACCTCGATGGAGCAGGGGCGGCTTGCCGCCTCGCATTCCTTCGGCATCCAGGCGAAGTCGATGCCGGGTCTCTTCCCCTACGGAATCTACACGATCCCGGAGATCTCGACCGTGGGCAAGACCGAGGCCGAGCTGACCGAGGCGGGCGTGCCCTACGAGGTCGGCAAGGCGCGCTACAACGAGATCGCGCGGGGCCAGATCATCGGTGACACCGGAGGCCTGCTCAAGCTCCTCTTCCATTACGACACGCGCGAGCTTCTCGGGGTCCACATCATCGGCGAGGGCGCGAGCGAGCTGATCCATATCGGCCAGGCCGTGCTCGCGCTTGGCGGCACCGTCGACTACTTCGTCAACACGGTGTTCAACTATCCGACGCTGGCCGAGTGCTACAAGACCGCGGCCTTCGACGGACTCAACCGGCTCGGCTAATCAATCGTACAGACGCCATTGAGCCGGGCGCGCCTTTCATCCTATTTTTAATAGGTCTTTGATCGAGGCCGTCAGGACCCCGCATGGCCGTCGAAAGCACGCTGAGCGCTCCCACGGAGGTCGGCAGGACCCAGGGTGTGGTCCTGTCCGGGTTCCTGCGCGACTGCGCGAAGGAGCTCGAGGGTCTCAACTTCTCGCGCGTGAAGGTCGACTACAGCGAGGTCGAGAAGGAGGTCCTGACCGATCTCCAGAAGGGCAAGGCGTTCCGCCTGCGCGAGCGTCGCACGACGCTGGTCGGTGCAAAGCTCAACTTCAGCATCGTCGATGGGCAGGTCAACGTCGTGGACCCGCTGGGGGTCAAGGGCGTCGAATTCATCCGACACGGCAAGACCGCGGGATTGCTCAAGGAGTACGGGCTCGACGATCCCTACAACGCCTGCGTCCTGACGGTGATCTCGAAGCTTCTCTCGATGGGCATCACCGACACGATCGAGATGGGCCAGTCGTTGCCCGAGAGCGTCCTGATCTTCCTGCAGCCGCCGCAGAGCGAGGAAGAGTCCGTCAAGTCGAGCGTCGACGTGGTGATGGGGGCGCTGTCTCGTTTCAAGACGCTGTCGCCCGCCGAGCTCCAGGACTTCGCCGAGAAGTATCGTTCGATCGCGATCCGCCTCGCCGGCTGCGGCATCCCCAAGTACCGGCTGACCGCGGACCGCATCCTGACCACGATCCAGCAGGAGGCGGTGCGCGCCTGCGTCCGCATCGACGTCTGGCATCGGGTCTGGCGCGCCTTCAACGAGGCGATGGAGCCCGCCAACGAGCTTCGCAACAGCGAAGGGGTCAAGGCGCTGCCGGCGAACGTGGCCATCGCCGACAAGCTGATCCAGGCCTTCAAGCGCCAGATCGTCGTCATGCAGCAGCATCTCAAGAATCTCGACCGGCTGAAGGTGACGGTCGTCAACGGCAAGCAGTTCTATGTCGACAGCCTGCTGCTGATCATCTACGTGCACGAGAACAAGCAGTCGGTTGAGGACATGTTTGCGCTGCGCGTCGCCTGGACCGACGCCTGCAAGGCAGCTCTTCGGATAGGATCGATGCAGGGCGTCCAGAATGCGCTGCTGCCGCATGAGTCCTCGATCGACGATGCGATCGCGATGCAGATTCCGCCCACGGTGAAGCCGCTATAGATCGGGAGCCATCGATGATCATGCGCGCACTTGCAATTCTCGCCGTGAGCGGGACGGCCCTCGCCGCGCCCCATCAGCATGCGACATCCCCTTACGCCGGCCATGAACGACGCGAGATCGCAGCGTTGTCGGAGCAGGAGATAGCCGACCTCCGCAACGGCGCCGGCATGAGCATGGCGCTTCCGGCGGAGCTGAACGGCTATCCCGGTCCCAGGCACGTGCTGGACCTTGCCGATGCCCTGGCGCTGACGGCGGCGCAGCGGGCGACCGCGCAACGCCTGATGACGGAGATGCGGGAGAAGGCCATCCCACTTGGCGAACGCGTGATCGAGGCCGAAGCCGCTCTGGGGCGCTTGTTCGGCAGCAACGTTGCTTCGGCGAGCGAGGTCGCCGCGGCGACGGACCGCGTGGCGCGGCTTCGTGGCGAGCTCCGCTCCGCCCATCTCGTGGCGCATCTCGGCATGCGGGAGGCGCTGACGGTCGAGCAGCGCGCAGCATACGATCGCCTGCGTGGAAATGGGGCAGGCCACGGCAAGCATTGACGCCGGCGGACCTCTACCGGGCGCCGAAACGGTAAGCTAGTCTCCCGGCCAACTAGGTCAGGGATTGTCAAAAATGTCTCAGGATTCGGCCGCCGCCGGCATTCTCCGTCGCACCGTCGCCGCGATGCCGCCGCATCGCGGGCCGCAGATCGAGGAGGATCTCACCGGCGTCAACGTACCGCTCAGGCGCATGAGCCTGAACGAGTCCGCTGACCCGCCGTCGCCGAAGGTGATCGCGGCGGTCCAAGAAGCGGTCGCCGGCGTCAACCGCTACCCCGACCCGAAGGCGCGCGCGCTCGCCGCAGCCATCTCGGACCGAACCGAGATACCAACTTCCCGCATCGTCTTCGGCAACGGCAGCCATGAGCTCATCATGCTCATGGGCTCCGCCTTCATGGAGCCGGGGGCGCGCGTCGTCGTGCCGAACCCGTCGTTCATGCCGTATCAGTCGGCGGCGAAGATCGCCGGGGCGGACATCACGATCGTTCCGGTCACGGCCGACGGCGCCAACGACGTGGACGCGATGCTGGCCGCGTGCAATCCGCCGCCGCGCATGGTGATTGCGGCCACGCCGAACAATCCGACCGGCGCGCTGCTCTCGGAGAGCGCGCTCGCCAGGCTGATCGCCGGCGTGCCGGACACAACGCTGCTGGTGGTCGACGAGGCCTACTACGAGTTCGGCCGGCTTGCCGGCGGCCCCGACGTGCTGAAGGCATTGAAGGCACGCAAGGGGCCCTGGCTTGTGCTCCGCACCTTCTCCAAGGCCTACAACCTGGCAGGCCTCCGCGTCGGCTATGCGCTCGCCAGCCATGATGAGGTGATCGAGGGCATCCAGCGCGTGCGCGGGGTCTTCAACGTCAATCGCCTCGCCCAGGCCGCGGCGCTGG
>CAZZLX010000045.1:0-13231 GCA_964655235.1 uncultured Rhizobium sp. | reverse complement strand
GTCACCGGTGCGAAGATCGACATCGAGGACGACGGCACCGTCAAGGTCGCCGCCGTCGACGCGGCGGCCGGCAAGGCGGCCCTCGACTGGATCAAGAACATCGTCGCCGAGCCGGAAGTGGGCGAGATCTACACCGGCAAGGTGGTCAAGACCGTCGACTTCGGCGCCTTCGTCAACTTCCTCGGCGCCCGCGACGGCCTCGTCCACATCTCCGAGCTCGCCCCGCACCGCGTCGGCAAGACGACGGACGTGGTCAATGTCGGCGACACCGTGAAGGTGAAGTGCCTCGGCATCGACGACCGCGGCAAGGTGAAGCTGTCGATGAAGGCGGTCGACCAGGCCACCGGCGCCGACATCTCCAAGAAGGCCGAGGCCGACGCGCCGGCGGGCCAGTAACGACGATGCGCCGCGTCCTTCATCCAAGGCAAAGTCGCGGATGAAGGACGCGGCGGCTTCTCTTCCTCTCAGGCTCACGCGCGTCGCGGGACACCGCGGCGCCAAGCTGCGCGCGCCCGAGAACACGATCGCGGGATTCCGCGCCGCCCGGCGCCTCGGCGCCGGATGGGTCGAGCTCGATTCCAAGCTCACTCGTGATGGTGTGCCCGTGGTCATCCATGACCAGACACTCGAGCGCACGACCGACGGCGCGGGCCGCGTCGACAGCGTGACTCTCAAGGAAATCGGCTGGCTCGATGCCGGCAAGTGGTTCGCGCCGGAGTTCGCCGGCGAGAAGGTGCCGACGCTCGCCGATGCGCTGAAGGCGATCGCCGCCGAAGGGCTCGGCGTCAACGTCGAGATCAAGCCCTGCCCGGGGCGCGAGCGCGAGACGGCCGAGGCCTCGATCCGCGTGATCCGCGAGGTGTGGCCGTCGTCGCTGCCGGCGCCGATCATCTCGTCCTTCCAACGCGCATCGCTGGAGGCGGCGCAGAAGGCGGCGCCCGAGCTGCCGCGCGGCCTGCTGCTGGAGACCCGCGAGGTCGACTGGCGCGAAACCGCGATGCGGCTCGGCTGCAAGGCGATCCATCCGAAATGGTCGGAGCTCAGCGCCGAATGGATCGCCGAGATCCACAAGGCGGGCTTCGCCTGCCTCACCTGGACCGTCAACGATCCCGTTGCGGCGAAACGCCTGCTCGACTGGGGCGTCGACTGCATCATCACCGACGCGCCGGACCTGATCGTCCCGCTGGTCGGCTGACCTCGTCTTGTAAGCGCGTTCCGGACCCCGCATGCTCCCGCCGGGGGAGGATCTGGGCGTGAACGCCAGCGCGCTCGTCATCGCCGGACTCGAGAACACGATGCGCGACCGCGCCGACCTGGCGCTTCGCGACTTCGACCGCGTGCTGGCCCTCGATCCCCGCCACGTCGTCGCCCGCCAAGGACGCGCCGCGGCGCTGATGGCGCTTCGCGACTATGACGAGGCGTATGCGACGACGCTGAGCGTGCTCGCCGACCGCCGCGGCTCGCGCTGGTGGCCGCGCCCCGGCGGCAAGCCGACCGGCGAGACGACCACGCGCGCGAGCGCGCTCAAGCTTCGCCATGATCGTGACCAGCTCCGCCATCTGGCGGAAGCGGGCCTGCTGCCTGCCGACGCGCACGCGCTCGAAACGGTCTTCGACGAGGTCCTGGCCGAGGTCGCCCGGAGCACGACTGGAAACCACGTCGTCGAGCTCACGCCGGGCCAGCAGCACCGCCTGGCGTCCGGCTACAACCGCGTCATTCATCTCGATCCCGGCCGCCGGGTGCGCCAGGCGCTCGCCGAGGGCTGGGATCGCCAGGCCACGGCGGAGAGCTACGCGCGCGAGCGGATCGCGGTCCTCGACGGGCTCCTGACCGCCGAAGCACTCGCCGCGCTTCGCCGCTTCTGTCTCGACTCGACGATCTGGTTCGACACCGATCATGCGCGCGGCGCCCGCGGCTATATCGGCGCCGATGCCATGGATGGTCTCGCCTGTCCACTCCTGTTCCAGATCGCCGAGGAGTTGCGGAAGGCACTGCCGGCTGTAATCGGCGATCTGCCGCTGATCAAGCTCTGGGCCTTCAAATACGACCCGTCACTCCAGGGCATCGACGCGCATGCGGACGCGGCGCGCGTCAACGTCAACTTCTGGATCACGCCGGACGAGGCCTGCGTCGATCCGACGATCGGCGGCCTGACCGTCTATGACAAGCCGGTGCCGGCGGAGTGGGATTTCACCGCCTACAACGCCGATCCAAGGCGTCTTCTTCGCCACGCCCAGGAAGTCGGCGCCAAGGCGGTCCAGGTGCCTCACCGCCAGAACCGCGCGGTGGTGTTCGACTCAGCGCTCGTGCACGCGACCCAGCCGCTCCGGTTCAGGCCGGGTTATGCCAACCGGCGCATCAACCTGACCCTGCTCTTCGGCCGGCGATGACCGGATATTGCATATAGCTGCATATGCAGCTATATGGTCATCCATGCCCGGCAGGACCGAAACCCCCGGCGTCTCCGCCTGCACCGCCCTCCGGCTCAGGAAGGCGGCGCGGCGCGTATCGCTGATCTACGATCGGCATCTGGAGCCGCACGATTTGTCGATCACCCAGTTCGGGCTGCTCGCCCAGGTCGAGCGCCTGGACGGGATCGGCATCGGCGAGCTCGCCGAGAAGCTGATCATGGATCCGACGACGCTGACGCGGAACCTGCGCCCCTTGCAGCAGCGGAAGCTGCTCGTGCTGGCGCCGGATCCGAACGACCGGCGGTCGCGCACGCTGCACCTGACCGAGGCCGGGCGCGCGGCGCTAGCTGAGGCCAGGCCGGCCTGGGCCAGGGCCCAGCGCCAGATCGACCAGGCCTTCGGCGCGAGAGATACGGCGCAGCTTCGCGACACCCTCGACCGCTTCCTCGACCGGCTCGCCCCATGACCGCTCCTGCCGCCCAAATACCTGCATATGCAGGAAGCAAGCCGGCCAACCCGCTGGTGACCGCGCCGATCCTGAAGACCCTGCTGCGTCTCAGCCTGCCGAACATGGGCGCGATGACCGCGACCGCTCTGGTCGCGATCGCCGAGACCGCCTATGTCGGCTTGCTCGGGACGCCGGCGCTCGCCGGCATGGCGCTCGTGTTCCCGATGGTGATGCTGCAGCAGATGCTGTCGGCCGGCGCCATGGGCGGCGGCGTCTCCTCGGCGGTCGCCCGCGCCCTCGGGGCCGGCGACGACGCGCGCGCCCGCGCGCTGGCGCTGCACGCGACCGCGATCGGTCTCGGCGTCGGGCTGGTCTTCACGGCCCTCTTCCTCGTCTTCGGCCGCGAGATCTACACGCTGCTCGGCGGCCGCGGCGCCGCGCTCGACGAGGCGCTCGCCTATTCGAAGGTGATCTTCCTCGCCGCGCCGGCGATATGGCTCACCAACACATTCGCCTCCGTGCTGCGCGGATCCGGCAACATGAAGGTGCCTTCGGCGGTGCTGCTCGGCGCCTCCGCGGTGCAGATGGTCGCGGGCGGCACGCTCGGCCTCGGGCTCGGCCCGTTTCCGCGCCTCGGCATGACCGGCGTCGCGCTCGGCCAGGTGATCGCCTTCGGCACGGCGATGCTGGTCCTGCTCCGCTTCCTCACCGGCGGCCGGGCGCGGGTATCGCTCGATCTCCGCCGCCTTCGCTTCGACCGCGCTCTGTTCGCCGATATCCTCAAGGTCGGCGCCGTCGCCGCGCTCTCGCCGATGCAGTCGGTGCTGACCGTGCTGATCCTGACCCGGCTGGTCGCATCATTCGGCACCGAGGCGCTGGCCGGATACGGCATCGGCGCCCGCCTCGAGTTCCTGCTGATCCCGATCACCTTCGCGATCGGCGTTGCCTGCGTGCCGATGACCGGCATGGCGATCGGCGCCGGGAACGTCGCCCGCGCCCGACGCGTCGCCTGGACCGGCGGCGTTCTGTCGATGGCGGTCCTGGGCTCCGTCGGCCTGTTCTTCGCGACCTTCCCGGATCTCTGGGCGACGCTGTTCACCACCGACCCAGCGGTGCTCGCCTCGGCCCGGCTCTATCTGATCTGGTCGGGCCTCGGCTATTCGCTCTACGGGCTCGGCATGTGCCTCTACTTCGCTTCGCAGGGCGCGGGGAAGGTGCTGGGCCCGGTGCTTGCAAGCTCGCTCAGGCTGGCCGTGATCGTGGTCGGCGGCTGGTGGCTCGCGACCTCAGGCGCCGAGCCCTGGACGATGTTCGCGCTGGTCGCAGCCTCGATGGCGGCCTATGGCCTCGCCTGCGCGGCGGCGATCCGCTGGACCTCCTGGGAGCCGTCGCCCAAGGCCTAGTGCTTGTAGTCGGGCTCTTCCCGGTCGAGCACGCGCTTCATCGCCGCGAGCTGGAGCTTCGCATAGCCGGCCCCGCCCTTGTCGACGCGCGCGAGCACGTCGGCATGGACCTCGGGCCGCACCTCCTGCAGCTCCCATCCGGTTTTCATCGCGTCGAGCTGCCAGCCGCAGAGCTCCTCCAGGAACTCGAGCCTCACCCACGCCTCGGCCGCGGTGTCGCCGGTGACCAGGGGGCCGTGGTTGCGGAGCATGATCGTGTGGTCCTGCGGCCCCATCAGCTTGGCGACGCGCGTGCCTTCCTCCCAGGAGATCGCCAGGCCGCCGTAGTTCTCGTCATAGGCGGTGCGGCCGACATAGCCGAGAGCGCTCTGATGCGCGAGCGCCAGCTTCGCACCCTTGATCATGCAGAGCGCGGTCGCCTTCGGGCTGTGCGTGTGGAGCACGCATTTGGCGGCAGGGATCGCCTTGTGCACCGGCGCGTGCAGGAAGAAGGCGGTGTCGTCGACCCCGTGCTCGCCTTCGATGATCTTCCGGTCGAAGGTGCAGTGGACGAGGTTGGAGGCGGTGACCTCCGACCAGTAGAGGCCCTCCGGCGTCACCAGGAACTGGTCGTCGGTCCCCGGCACCATAAGGCTGAAATGATTGCCGACGCCGCTCTGATGGCCCTTGCGATAGGCCCAGCGGCAGATCGCCGCCAGATCCACGCGCGCCTGCCAGAGTTCCGCATCGTTCCGCATGTCAGCCTCCGTTCCCGCCGGAAGCGGAGCGTGCGGCGGCGCCATCGTCAACTCCATTCGCCAGCCGGTGGCGCAGGATCACGTCGAGGAAAGCGGTGCCGTAGCGCCGGAGCTTGGCCTCGCCGACGCCGTGGATCCCGGCGAGCTGGTCCTTGGTGGTCGGCTTCAAGGCAGCCAGCTCAATCAATGTGCGGTCGGGGAAGATCACATAGGCCGGCTGGCGCTGAGCCTTGGCCAAGGTCGTTCGGAGCGCCTTGAGCGCGTTCAGCAGGCCGCCATCGGCGCCGCCGGAAGCGACCGCCGCGGCTTCGGTCGCGCGCCGCTTGGCCTTCTTGGACGTCGCGCGGTTGGCGACGTCGGTGCGGAGCTCGACCTTCTCCTCGCCCCGCAGCACCCGCCGTCCGTGCTCGGTCAGCGTCCAGCGCCCGTGCTCGACGATGTCGAGCGAGATCAGGCCGGCGGCGTAGATCTGCCTGAGGATCGAGCGCCAGGAATTGGCGTCGCGATCCTTGCCGACGCCAAAGGTCTTCAAGGTGTCGTGGCCGTAGCGCGTGATCGCCTCGGTGGCGTTGCCGGTCAGCACGTTGACAAGGTGCTCGGTGCCGAAGCGCTCGCCGGTCCGGAGGATCGCCGACATCGCCTTCTGCGCCTCGACCGTGCCGTCGAAGACCTCGATGTCGCCCTGGCAGAGGTCGCAGCGCCCGCACGGCTCCGACGCCTCGCCGAAATAGGCGAGCAGGGTCTGGCGGCGGCAGCGTGGCGACTCGCAGAGCGCCACCAGCGCATTGAAGCGCTGGCGCTCGATGCGCTTGCGGGCCTCACTGGCCTCGCCCTCCTCGATCTGCAGCCGGCGGAGCCGCATGTCGTCGAGGCCATAGAGCGTCATCGTGTCGGCGGGCAGCCCGTCGCGGCCGGCGCGGCCGATCTCCTGGTAGTACGCCTCGACGTTCGCCGGCAGGTCGGCATGCGCGACGAAGCGCACGTCCGGCTTGTCGATGCCCATGCCGAAGGCGACGGTCGCGACGATGACGATGCCGTCCTCCTGCATGAAGGTGTCCTGGTTGGCGTCGCGGTCCTGCTGCGCCATGCCGGCGTGGTAAGGCAGCGTCTTGTATCCTGCGAGGCCGAGATGGGTCGCCAGCTCCTCGGTCTTCTTGCGCGACGCGCAATAGACGATGCCGCTCTGGCCGCGATGGGATTCGAGAAAGGCCGCGATCTGCCTGCGTGCATTGTCCTTCGGCTGCATCGCCAAGTGCAGGTTCGGCCGGTCGAAGGAGCGCACGAAGGTGCGGGGCGCCAGCCGGAACAGCTTCTCGACGATGTCGTTGCGGGTCGGGCCGTCGGCGGTCGCGGTCAACGCGATGGTCTGGGTCGCGCGGATCTGCTCACGGATCTCGCCGAGGCGGAGGTATTCGGGACGGAAGTCGTGGCCCCATTGCGAGACGCAATGGGCTTCGTCGATGGCAAGCAGGCCGACGCCGGCGTCGTCCAGCATCTCGACCGTGTCCGGCCGCGTCAGGCGCTCGGGCGCGACATAGAGCAGCTTGAGCTTGCCGTCGCGCATCGACTGGCGGATGCGGCGGGCCTCGTCGTACTCGATCGAGGAGTTGAGGGCTGCTGCCTCGACGCCGAGCTGCTGGAGCTGGCGTACCTGGTCGCGCATGAGCGCGATCAGCGGCGAGACGACGACCGTGAGGCCGGGGCGGAGCAGCGCCGGCAGCTGGTAGCAGAGCGACTTGCCCGAGCCGGTCGGCATCACCGCCAGGACGTTCTCGCCGTCGAGAAGGGCGCCGATGATCTCGGACTGGCCGGGCCGGAACGCATCGAAGCCGAAGACGGATTTCAACGCCGCTTGCGCGGCGGCGAGTTCGCTCATCGGCTCAGTCTAGACCGACATCGTGGAGCGGGCGGCTCCAGTCCTTCGCTTCGGCGACCGCACGCTCGACGTCCTCCTCCAGCATGAAGCCCTCGGCGACCAGCGCACGCGCCGCCGCCTCGATGGCCTTCATATAGCCTTCCTTGGAGCCGTAGCGTTCGAGAATCGACCGGCGCGGATCGCCGGTCGCCTCGCGCTCCTCCCGGGTCTCGGGCAAAGGTATGTAGCTGCCCTACATCTGGTGCATGACGCCGGCGGAATTCGGCCGAACCCGCAGGCTCCAGCCGGTATATGTCCCGAGCGGTGCGCGCACCATCGGCGCCAGCACGCCGGCGCGGTCGTTGCCGTCGGCGTCCACGGCCGGCACGCCGATCGTGTAGCCGGCGCGGTCGGTCACCTTCGGCGGGCGGCTGACGATGCCTTTGTCCGAATCGGGCCCGTAATCCATGTACTCGAGCCGATTCGGCTCCTGCGGCAGCGCCAGCCCCGGGATCTTCGGGAAGCTCTGCTTCCACTCCTCGAAGCTGACCAGCGTGCCGTCCGACCTGCGCGGGATCCGGCTCGGCGGCGGCTTGGTGCCCGACGTCGCCCAGCGATCGATGATGTCGAGTATCCCGCGGAAGAACATCGAGGTGCGGACGATGTTGAAGTAGTTCGCCCGGATGCCCTTCTTCGGCTCCTTGATGATCGGGTCGCTCCAGTGCTGGGTCGAGAGCCAGGCGTAGATGCGGACGTTCTCCGGCTGCTCCAGGTCCTCGCCCCTGGTGGTCGTGTGCACCAGCGAGCCGCGGCGAACCCAATACTCGCTGGCGCTCTGGGTGTGGATGACCAGCGGATCGGTCTCGGGCCGCTTCAGGATCGCGTCGGTCTTGCCGCTGAAGTGGTCGGTGGCCCTGGCGTAAGAGAAGGGGAAGCGGTCGGAGGGATTGTAGTGGTCCTCGTACTGACGCGAAGAGGAGACCACGAGGTTGCCGAAGCGGTTGTAGTCGAAGAGCTCGGCGCCCGCGACGTGGGTGTGCATCGCATCGAACACGCGCTTGCCCTCGGTGTCGGCGTTGAACCCCCGATAGATGAAGTCGCGGATCGAGCGGCCGGTCTGCGAGCGGCCGAAGGCATAAGCCATCTCGACTGTGCGCCCGTTCCAGCTAAGCGGGTTGGCGGTGCTGGTGTCGGTGCGGAGGAACGAGATCAGGTCGCGCACCGCCGCATGGCCGAGGCCGAGCACCAGCGGATCGCAGGCGGTGTAGACCAGCTCATAGATCCAGCCGACCTTGAATCCTTCCTCGATGAAGATGTCGGTCGCCGAGGGCATCACGATCTGCTCGTTGCCGCGGAACTCGTCGACGATGCGGGCACTCGGCGTGCCGATGCCGGCGAAGCGGGCGAAGCGCCACTTGTGCGACGGAATCGTCTCGCGCGGGGAGTCGGGGTAGCGGCGGCGGGTCAGCACCGCGTCCTTGGTGTCGGTCGAGATCGCCGGGTTCGATCGCGTCGAGATGTAGCCGGAAAGCGGCAGCGAGTAGACGCCGGGCGCGTCGCAGACGAACTCGGTCGCGATCCGCTGGGTCAGCTTCTTGTCGCCATCCCTGGCGACAGGCAGGTCCAGCAGCATGCGGCCGTTGCCGGGATAGAGGTCGCCCTGCCAGCCCGACCACATCGCGACATAGCCCCGGCGCATCAGGAACAGGTTGCCGGAATCGGCGAGCGTGATGGGGTCGTTGGTCGCCGGCGCGTCGTTGTAGCGGAAGAGGCGGGTGTTGCCGCGGTTGACGTATTCGTAGACCAGCCGCCTGTTGCCGCGTTCCATGTCGACTGGCTTGATGATCATGACGTCGCCGGAGAAGCGGATCAGGCCGTCCTTGTCGACCGGGGCATACCGTATGTCGGTGATGTCGCGGTTGCCCGGGTGGTTCGGGTCGACCGCATAGTGGGCGCGGCCTACGATGCGCTCGTAGGCGCCGCAGTCGCCGAGCGGCTTGCCGTCGGCATAGGGACGCCGCTCGGTGACGGTGAAGCCGGTTCCAGCCATGTGCGTTTTCCCCCGAGGCGGCGCGGCGCCGATGTATCATATCCAGGCTGCGCCTCTGGGCGCGGGCGTTGATTATCACATACTAAACTCGCTGCACGAAAGTTGAAGGATCCAAGGTGACCAGGATCGCCGCCATCGAAGCCCTGCCGCTGCGCATCAGCCCGAAGACCGTCTGGACCTTCGTCGCCGTCGCCGACTCGGATGGCCGGATCGGGTTCGGCGAGGCGACGCTGACCGGGCGCGAGACCGAGCTCGTCGCCGAGGTCGCGCGGCTGTCGCCCTACATCCTCAACCGCCCGGCCGAGCCGGCGCCGCTGGAAGTCCCGGTGCCGCATGGCGGCCAGGTCGAGGCCTCGGTGTCCAGCGCGTTCGACCAGGCGCTCTGGGACCTGAAGGGGCAGCGCGAAGGCAAGCCGGTCTGGCAGCTCCTGGGCCCGACGCAACGCAAGCTCGTGCCTCTCTACGCCAACATCAACCGCCGCACGGTCGACCGACGCCCGGAAGGCTTCGCCGCCAGCGCGCGGCATGCGGCCGGGGTCGGCTTCACGCGCTTCAAGGTGGCCCCGTTCGATGACCTGACGCCGGCGATCGCCGACAGCGAGGAGGGAAAGCCGCTGATCGAAGCCGGCATCGCCCGCGTCGCCGCCGTGCGCGAGGCGGTGGGTACGGCGGCACGCGTCATGGTCGACTGCCACTGGCGCTTCACCGAGGCCTCGGCCGAGCACGTGATCGAGCGGCTGGCCGAGCTCGACGTCGACTGGTTCGAATGCCCGATCGCGGAGGGTACCTCGACCATCTCGGCGATCGCACGCTTGAGGAAGCGCGCCAATGCCGCCGACATGGAGCTCGCCGGCCTCGAGATGTCGACCTCGCCAGCGGAATTGATGCCCTACCTCGAAGCCGGCTGCTACGACGTCGTCATGCCGGATATCAAGTACATCGGCGGCTTCGCCGGCATGCTGCAGACAGGAACGCTGTGCAAGCGCTACAAGGTCGGCTGCGCGCCGCACAACCCGACCGGGCCTTTCTGCCACGCGGCCAGCCTGCATGCCTCGGCGGCGCTCGACGGCTTCGACCTGCTTGAGCATCAGTACGACGAGTCTTCGCTGTTCGATCGGCTGGTGAACAACCGGCTGCCGGACCATGCGCGGGATGCCAGCGAGCTTCCGACCGCGAGCGGCCTCGGCATCTCGCTCGATCCGGACCTCCTTGGCGAGCTCCGGATATGACCAATCAGCCGACTTTCCAGGGATATCACCGGGCAGATGGCAGCGTCGGCGTGCGCAACCACATGCTGGTGCTGTCGGTCGGTGGGCTCACGATCCCGACCGCACGCCGCATCTCGTCTTCGATCAAGGGATCGGTGGTCGTTGGCTTCCCCTACAACGCCGGGAGCCTGCTCGGCGAGGACCGCGCCACCTGGAAGCGCGCGATGCTGGCGATGGCGGTTCATCCCAATGTCGGCGCCGTGCTGCTGATCGGCGACAACCCGCCAGTCGCGGCCGAGGTCGCCGAGCATGCGCGGAAGGCCGGGCGGCCGCATGCCATGCTGACGCTGGACGACTGCAACCACGACGCAGTCACTCTCACGGAGCGCGGCATCCGCGCCGGAGCGCGCCTCGCGATGGCGATCTCGGTCGACCAGAGAGCGCCGGCGCCGCTCTCGGCGCTGACCCTGGGCCTCGAATGCGGACGGTCCGATCCGAGCTCGGGGCTCGTCGCCAATCCGCTGCTGGGGCTCATGGCCGACCGCATGGTCGATGCCGGCGGCCGCGCGATCATCGGCGAGACCGTCGAATGGCTCGGCGCCGAGCATCGCCTGGAGAAGCGTGCGGCGACACCGGAGGTCGCGAAGGCGATCCGCGACGCCGTGCTCCGACGCGAGAAATGGGCGATCAGCCACGGCCTTGACCTGACCGGCAACAATCCCGGGCCCTCGAATATCGCCGCCGGCCTGTCGAGCATCGAGGAGAAGGCGCTCGGAAACATAGCGAAGAGCGGCAGCCGGCCGATCCAGGGTGTCCTCGCCTATGGCCAGGCTGCGCCGAAGCCCGGCTGCTGGGTCATGGATGCGCCGGCCTATGCGTCGGAGTCGCTGACCGGCTTCACCGCGGCGGGCGCGCAGCTGATGCTGTTCACGACCGGCGTCGGCAACAGCTTCGTTTCGGCGCTGGCGCCGACGATCAAGGTCTGCGCCAATCCCGAGACCTGCGCCCGCGTCGGCGAGCAGCTCGACCTCGACGCGCACAAGGTCTTCACCGGCAAAGAGACGCTGGTGTCGGCGGCCGACCGGCTGTGGACGCGCATGTGGCAGGTCGCCGAGGGCGCCGCCACCTGGGGCGAGATCCTGGGCGAGGGCGACGAGATCGTCGCGCGCTACGGACAGGCGATGTGATGGACGCGATCCGCTTGAGCGCCGACGACAACGTGGCGACCCTTCTTCGCGCCGTCGCCAAGGGTGAGAAGGTCCGTGTTGGCGCCGCGCTGGAGGTCGAGGCCGTCGAGGCGATCGCGCTCTGCCACAAGATCGCGCTGGTCGATCTCCAGCCCGGCGACCGGATCTTAAAGTACGGTGACCCGATCGGCGAGGCGACGCAGTCGATCAAGGCCGGCGCGCACGTGCACGTGCACAATCTGAGAAGCCTGCGGGCGCGCTCGTCCTAGCGCCAGCGCGCGTAGGCCTTGCTCAACCCCAGCGTCACCAGTCCCGCCGCGAGGCCCCAGAAGGCCGAGCCGATGCCGAGGAAGGCGAAGCCCGACGCGGTGACCGCCAAGGTCAAGGTCGCGGCGACGCGGTCTTTGTCGTCGGCCATGGCCGATCCGAGCGCCCCCGACAGGGCGCCGAGCAGCGCGGTGCCGGCGATGGTGACGATCAGCGCCTGCGGCAGCGCGTGGAACAGGCTCACCAGCGACGCGCCGAAGATCGCCAGCACCAGATAGGCGGCGCCGTAGAATGGGCCGGTCATCCAGCGCTTGTCCTTATCCGGGTGCGCGTCGGGACCGGTGCAGAGGGAAGCGCTGATGGCGGCGAGGTTGCTCGCATGCGCGCCGAAGGGCGCGGCCGCGAGCGAGGCGAGGCCGGTCACTGCGATGATCGAGCGCGACGGCGCCTGATAGCCGGATGCCTTGAGCACGGCGAAGCCCGGCAGGTTCTGCGACGCCATGGTGACGAGGTAGAGCGGCACGCCGAGGCCGATCAGCACGGCGGGATCGAAGGTCGGCACGATCAGCTTGAGCGAGGAGAGACTTATCCCCGGCATCGCGCCGTTGAGCCCTAGGATCTCGGCAAGGACCACGCCGACGACGAGCACGATCAGCACCGCGCCGAACGGGCTGATCAGCCGCATCACCAGGAAGAGCCCGACCAGCGGCAGCACCAGCATCGGTGCGGCTTGCGCGCTGTCGAAGACGGCGATGACGAAGCGGATCAGCACGCCGGCCAGCATCGCCGCGGCGACCGAGGTCGGAAGCCGCTCGATCCAGGCGCTCAACGGGCGGAACAGGGCGGTCAGCACCATCAGCAGGTTGGCGAGCAGGAAGGCGCCGACCGCGGCCGAGATCGAGATGCCGGAGGATGCCGCGATCAGCGCCGCCCCCGGCGTCGACCAGGCGGTCACGATCGGCAGGCGGTGGCGGACGCTGAGGAAGGGCGTGGTCACTGCCATGGTGAGGCAGAGTGCCGAGACCCAGGACGAGGTCTCCTCCGGCGTGGCGCCGACGGCCTGAGCTGCGGCGAGCACCACGGCGAGCGCGCCGCCGAACCCGACGATCACCGCGACCAGGGCGGAGATGACGACCGACGCGCGCATTCCTCGATCCCGATGTTTTCCTGGCGGCCGGTCGGCCGGGTCGCGCAAGATAACCGCAAAGCCCGGGGAGTCACATGCGCATCACCGCCGTCGACACGGTCCAGGTCGAAGCCTGGCCGCACCTGATCTGGGTCCGCGTCCACACCGATGAAGGCCTGATCGGCCTCGGCGAGACCAGCTATCACACCGAGGCAGTCGCCGGGTACATCCACCAGGTCGCGGCGCCCTATCTCGTCGGCAAGGACCCGACGCGGATCGACCTGCATCACCGCACGCTGACCAAGAGCCTGATGGCGCTGGTGGCCTATCGCGGATCGGCAGCCGAGATCCGTTCGATCGCGGCTTTGGACATCGCGCTCTGGGACATCCTCGGCCAGAAGGCCGGCATGCCGATCTACATGCTGCTGGGCGGCCTCTCGCGCGACACGATCCCGGTCTACAACACCTGCAACGCCTATCGGCCGGGATGGAAGCGGCGTCCCGGCGATCCGGGCGAGGGCTACTGGCGGCTGCTGCCG
>CAZZLX010000044.1:0-13588 GCA_964655235.1 uncultured Rhizobium sp. | reverse complement strand
ATCCGAGTTCGACGATGCGGCCGTGCTGCATCACCGCGACCTTGTCGGCGATCTCGGCGACGACGCCGAAGTCATGGGTGATGAAGAGCACGCCCATCTGGCGCTCGGTCTGAAGCTGGCGGATCAACGCCAGGATCTGCGCCTGGATCGTGACGTCGAGCGCGGTGGTTGGCTCGTCGGCGATCAGGATCGTCGGCCTGAGCGCCAGCGCCATCGCGATCATCACGCGCTGGCGCTGGCCGCCGGAAAGGTGATGCGGATATGCCGACTTGAGGCGCTCGGGGTCGGGCAGGTTGACCGCGTTCAGCAGCTCCATGACCCGGTCCATGCCGCCGGTCTCGCCATGGGCCTGCAGCACTTCCAGGACCTGGTCCGAGACGCGCATGACCGGGTTGAGCGCGGTCATCGGCTCCTGGAAGATCATGCCGAGGCGGCTGCCGCGGAGCTGGCGCCATTCACCCTCGTTCAAGCTCAGCAGGTTGCGCCCCTCGAACATCAGTTCGCCCGCCGACGGCTTCACCGAAGGCTGGGGCAACAGGCCCATCACGGCGGCGGCGGTCAGCGACTTGCCGGACCCGGACTCGCCGACCAGGCAGAGGATCTCGTTCGCATGGAGGTCGAAATCGACCTTCTCGACCGCATGCGGCCGGTCCGCGCCCGGCGGCAGGTCGATGGTCAGGCCGCGGACCGAGAGGAGCGGCTCGGTCATGCCCGGCCCTTTCGCGCAAGACGGGGGTTCATCGCGTCCGAGAGGCCTTCGCCGACGAGATTGAGCGCCAGCACGGTGATCAGGATCGCGACACCCGGGAACGTCGACATCCACCAGGCGTTGCGGATCACCGAGCGCGAGGCGCCGATCATGTAGCCCCAGCTCATCATGTTGGGGTCGCCGAGGCCGAGGAAGCTGAGCGCGCTCTCCAGCAGGATGGCTGAGGCGATCATCAGCGACGCCATCACGATCACCGGCGTCAGCGCGTTCGGCAGGATCTGCGTCAGGATGATCTTCATGTGGCTCTCGCCGATCACCACGGCTGCCTGCACGAACTCTCGCCGGCGGAGCGTCAGGAACTCACCGCGCACCAGGCGTGCGACCGGCGGCCAGCTCACCACCGCGATCGCAGCGACGATCGAGTAGATGGTCGGGCGGAAGATCGCGACCAGCACGATCGCGAAGACGAAGGAGGGAATGGTCTGGAAGAATTCGGTGAAGCGCATCAGCGCGTCGTCGATGATGCCGCCGAAATATCCCGCCAGCGCGCCGAATGTGAGGCCGAGCGCGACCGCGACGATGGTCGAGACGATGCCGACCATCAGCGAGACGCGGGCGCCGTGGACGATGCCGGAGAGAATGTTGCGCCCTAGCATGTCGGTGCCGAGCGGATACTCGCCGAAGGGGCGCTGGAACGGCGCCCCCGCCATGTCCCACGGGCTCGCCGGGAAGAAGAGCGGCGCGGTGACCGCGACCAGCACGACGACGGCGAGCAGGCAGAGCCCGACGACCGCGCCTTTGTTTCGGCTGAAGCGTTGCCAGAAGTCCTTCATGCGCCGACCTCGATGCGCGGATCGACGATCGAATAGACCAGGTCGGTAATCAGGTTGAAGGCGATCACCATCACCGAGGTCAGGAAGAAGACGCCGAGCAGCAGGTTGTAGTCGCGCTGCAGCAGGGCTTCGAAGGCGAGGCGCCCGATGCCGGGCCAGGCGAACACGGTCTCGACCACGATCGAGCCGCCGACCAGCTGCCCCGCCTGGATACCGGCAAAGGTGATGACCGGCAGGATCGCGTTCCTGAGCGTGTGCGCGCGAAGGATGCGGCCGGCCGACAGCCCCTTGGCGCGCGCGGTGCGGACGAAGTCCATGTCCTTGACCTCGAGCATCGAGGCGCGGGTGAGCCGCGCGTAGATCGCGACGAAGAAAACGGCGAGCGTGAGCGCTGGCAGAACCAGATGGCGCGCGATGTCGACAGCCCGCTCGCCGGCGTTAATCTGCGCACCCAGCGTCTGCATGCCGAAGGCGGGAAGCCAGCCGAGATTGACCGAGAACAGCAGGATCGCCATCAGCCCGACCCAGAACAGCGGGGTCGCGTAGAATCCAAGGGCCGCGACGGTGACGAGGCTATCCGTCCAGGTTCCCACTCTCGTCGCGGCGAGGACGCCGAGCCCCACGCCGGCGCCAATCGCGATGACGAAAGCGGTGACGGTGAGCAGCAGCGTCGCCGGCAGGCGCTCGCCAACCAGGCTCGAGACCGAGCGCTGGTTCCGGTAGGAGTAGCCGAGGTCGAAGGTGGCGATGCCGCCGACATAGCGCGCGAGCTGGGTGGTGAGCGGCTGGTCGAGGCCGAACTGCTCGCGAAGCTGCGCGACGTATTTGGCATCCGCCGCGCCGGCCTCGCCCGCGATCACGCTTGCCGGATCTCCGGGAGCGAGCCGGATCAGGAGGAAGTTCATGACGACGATCGCGAGCAGGATGGCCACGCTCTTCAGAAGTCGCCTGGCGACGTAGTCGAACCGCCCCACGGATTCCACACGCTCTCGGTTGTGTCCGATCCAAGATTAGATCGGGCGAGGGGCGGATGGCGATGGCTAGCGTATCGGGTGAAATGCGCCTTGACGTGGCAAGGGGAAGGGGGCTTCCTTGAGTTTGGGACGGCAACCGGACCGGAACGATGGGCCTGTTCGATTTCCTCAAGGTCAAGAAGGACGACAAGAAGCCCGCGAAGGGCAAGCCGCAGATCGCGTCCAAGGGGACGGCGACCTTCAGCGGCAAGTCGTTCCCCGTGATCGAGTGGAACGCCAAGGGCTTCATCATCGCCAACTACGACGCCGACCTCGTCGTCGAGGGCCAGCGCTTCAAACTCGAGTTCCACGCCTGGGACGACAAGAAGGCGGTCAAGGGCAAGGCCGACGCGATCGTCACCAAGATCACCGACGACCAGAAGCTGGCCGCAGCGTTCGAGCTCACCTACTTCACGCCGGTGAAGCGTTAACCAGGCGGGAGCCGCCTCTCGTCCCTCCGAGCAATGACATTGCTTTTTGCCCGGCTCGCGTTGAAGCGCGGTCGGCGAGTGCTAATATCCAAAGTGTCGCCACTAGCAGGGAGGGATGCATGAGCACTCAAACTCCCCCTGACGGGGCTCTGACATTCAGGGAGGGTGGGTAAAACCATGACCCCACCGAAGCATCGCTAGCTGCCGGGACTCGCGCGTCGCCGCGCAAAGCCGGCAGGACAAGCTAGCGATCGATCAAGAACAGGTCCGACCTTTGCGTCGGACGCGGAGTGCCACGATCCTCCGCTTCAGTTGAAACCCCGCCCGCTGCGATGCATGGCGGGGTTTCTCATTTCGGCGAAAGAAGGGCGGGGACGGGGCGGTATTCGGCCACCCGCCTTCAAAATACCTTGGGCCCGTCGTCAACGCGCCTTGGGGCGAAGGCCTAATGGCATCCGCGTCTCCACCGAGAGGCGCTCAACCCAAGGACCCCACCGCCATGCAGATGAAGCTCGCTTCCGCCGCCCAGGCCCTGGTCGTTGCCGCCGGTCTCGCGTTCGCCCCGGTCGCCGCCTTCGCCCAGACCTCGCCGGCGGCGAAGCCCGCTCAGCCGCAGCAGACCGCCGAGGCCGCCTGCGCCGTGCACAAGAAGGACTCGAAGGAGTTCAAGGAGTGCGCCGAGAAGCACAAGGCCGCTGCGCCGAAGACCATGAACAGCAAGGATCCGGTGACCAAGGATCCGGCGAAGAAGAGCTGACGCTCTTCCTTCGTTGCCGTCCAAAGCCCCGTCGGCGCAAGCCGGCGGGGCGTTCTTATTTGGCGGGCGCGGACTCGCCGGGCCGTTCGGGCAACCGCTGCCCCGGCGCGATCGAAGGCCCGTTTGCGTAGTAGACGCCGACCCGCTCGAGCATGGCGATCAGGTCGCGGGCGCCGACCGCGCGCACCAGCACGCGCGGCTTGATGTTGGTGATCGTAAGCGCCGCGCCGATCGCGAAGCTGGCCGTGCGGAGGACCGCATCGGTCGATTGCCCCTCGGCGGGCACATTGATGATCTGCGGGTGCACCCACTTCACGCGGGAGTGATCGCCGGCCCGGCCGGTGTAGTCGATCGCGACACCTTTCAGGCCGCGTCCGGTGAAGTTGACCAGCGCCGCGAGTGCCTTGCCGTCGATCTCGTCCGGCACCTGGGTCACGCGGAGCATCAGGCGTCCGCGGGTCGCCGGCGTCAGGTTGCGGATGCGCTCCACCACCTGTTTCAGGGAGTCGCTCTGCGCCAGCGTCTCGAAGCTGACGGGGATCTGGATCAGTGAGGCGCGGCCGACAGCGCGGGCGGCGGACGCGATCTTGCCGATCATCTGCGGCGCCGCATCAGGGCTGAGGAAGGCCGGCTCGGCATCGAAGAGCCCGATGCGGCCGGTGCGCAGATTGACCGAAGGAAGAAAGGCAACGCGGGGGCCGGATTCCGTCTCCTGTCGTTCTCGGACGCGGCGCATGACGTCGAGCAGGTCACCCGGCCGGCCGCCGGACTTGACCGCCTCGTGCATGTCCTTGTGCTCGAGCTGGACGACGAAAGCCGCGACCTGGATCAGATCCGAGATCGACTCCATACCCGAGAGCTTGAGGCTCGACTCCTTGGCGATGGATCGGGCGATCCGGTCCGCCCTGTCGGGGTCATCGTCGCCGAAAACGATCAAGAAGGTCTCGTCGTCGAGGATCACCGTCACGTCCTTGGCGGTGATGTTCCGGCGGATTTCCGCTTCGATGATGATGTGGACGTTCTTCTTGAGCCGCTGCCAGTTCTTGGCGTGGGTGGCCTTGAGCTTCTGCAGGCCGACCGCCTGGACCACCCCGGTGGTCAGCTTGTCGGCCTTCATGTCGCGGGACTTCAGGAGCTGGAGCAGCTCCGGGACACGGTTGATGGCCGGGACGAGCCAGTCCGGAACGCTGTGACCGACGATCTTCGGCCAGTTGGGTGTCTGCAGGTCGCTCGTCGCCATATAGGCCGTTGGCCCTTGAACTCGCCTAGGATACCAGATGTGGGAGGGGGACTGGGCCATAACAATGGGACCAACACCGGGAGAGGTATCCGGTTCCGCGAACACGTGGCGGAGGCGGCTGCTGTTCGCGCTCGCGGCAGGCAGCCTGGTCTGGATCCTGGCTGTCGGCGGGTACGGCGCCTGGTCCTGGCCCCCGGCACATTCCGCTCTGCAGCAGGAATTACGACGAAGGCGCCAAGGGTTGCCGTCTCCGCTATCCCGAACGGCAGCGGGCGGAACGCTGCATCGACCTGTTCAAGCTCATGTACGAGGGCGACCGAAACGCCGGAATCTTCACCCGAATCATCTTCGCGGTCCTGCCGCCGACGCTGATATTCGCCGGCTTCGGCGCCTGGAGCGTGGTCACGAAGCGCGCCGAGGCCGCCCGGCGACGACGTCGGATCAGGCCGCCGCCGACCGACTTGCCAACCTGAAGCTTCAGGGCTTTATCCACAGAATTGAATGCATGAGTTCACATACTCACAAGTTTATATTTTAGATGAGATTAGTTTTTCAATACATTGAAAATAAATAGTTATGCGGCATTTGAGCCGGGTTGATTAGACTGAAGGTGTCCGCAGGGCGGTCCGATCGCTTATTCCCCGCGCAACTTTCATCATGTTGACGGCCCGATTCGGGACCTGCAGGATCGCGGCGCGATTCGCCATTATTCGCCGATCAGGAATGCGTCTTCCGACACCCGCCGAACTCCGAGACGAGATGAGGGCGCTGGTCCGCCGCGCGGCCGAGCCGGCGCGCTCGGGCGAAAGCGTGAAGGCGGAGATCAGCCGGGCCGCCCGGATGCTCGGCCTCAGCTACGGTCGGGTGAAGCGCTACTGGTACGGCGAGATCCAGGTTCCACCGGCCCATGAGGTCGATGCGATCCGCGCCGTGATGGCGGTGCGGACGACCTCGCGGGTCGAGCCGGCCCACCTCGCCGACGGCCTTCACGTCGTCTACGACGAGAACGGACGCATTTGGACCGCGAACTCGCCCGAGCTCAAGGAAGCCCTCGGCTACACGGTCGGCGATTTTGATGTCGCCGGCTTCGCCGTCCGCTGCCTCGGATGGGTCGAGGTGCGCCATTCGCCGGGCCGGCTGCACCTGCGCATCGCGCCGCGCGTCGCCCAGCCGAAGGCGGTCGACTCCCTTTGCCATGTGCTGGCGCTGGCGGGGCAGGTCGATGTCTCGCTCACCGTTCGCGACGGACAGGCCTGGCAGGAAGAGGTGCATGTCTCCCCCGCCGCCGCCCTGGCGCGGATCGAGGCTCTCGCCCGCGGCCCGGAGGCCGCCACCGGCCGGCGGTTCCTCTCCACGCCTCAACCGATCTCGGTCCTGTTCCGCGACAAGCAGCGCTACCTGCTCAACATGCTCCAGGAGGCACGTGGTCTCCTCGGCACCACCGACGTGGCCGCGGCGGTCCGCTTCGCCGCCGCCGACGCGACCGGGCGAACCAGCATCGCGATCGGAACCCCCGGCCGGAACGGCGAACGTCCGCAATGGGCGTGGGAGCATATCGGCAGCGCGATCCGCTTCTACACGCCTGAGGAGCGGGCGCGGCTCCTCGGCTCCGATATCCGCAAGGCGCCCGACGCCGAATACGGCGATTGGTGCGCGGAGGCCTATGACCGTGTCGTCGCCCGTGGCGAGCCGCTGATCGAGGACGTCCGCGCGCTCGTTCTCAGAAAGACCGGCGCGCCGGTCGAGTCCCGCTACCGGCGCATGCTGGTTCCCTTCACCGGTGCCGGCGGCACGTCGATCGTCCTAGTCACCAGCGACTTCAGGCCGCTGCAACGGGCAGCTTGAGCGGCTCCCGTCCGGCCCAGTCCAGCATCTCAGCGCGGGTCATCCAGAACAGTCCGCCGCGATAGACGGGGAGGCCGGGCAGCTTCCACTCGACCGGGAACGCCTCGTGCGCCCACCCGAAATTGGTGACGACGCCGCGCTTGTAGAGATCGTGCGTCGAGAAGGTGAAGACGTAATCCGGCCACCAATGCGCGATGCCGAGCAGCCGCGTGAGCCGGCCGAGCAGCTGTGACAGCACGATGCCCTGATCGTCCGGTCCGCGCAGATCGGGGCGCACCCAGATCGTGCCCGACTGAAGGACGGGGCCGGTGACCGTATCGGCTTCCGGTCGCGGCATGCGGCAGAAGCAGTCCTCGGTGATGTGGTGCTCCGGCCGATCGTAGAAGAAGCGGAAGCTCTCGATCTCGGCGCCGAGCGTCGTCCCGGTCCAGTCGAAGTAGCGGCCGGTCTGGGTCGAGGCGGCGTTGCCCGAGGCGTCGACGCCGTAGATCCAGATCGCGTTCTCCCTGCCGACGACCGAATAGGTCGGATCGACATTGGCCGCGAGCACGCTTCCCTGATGCCGGTTCGCATCGGCGACGGCCTTCAGCGCGCGGAAGTCGGCCTGGGGGTAGAGGTGAACGCCGCGCCGCGCGGCGAGCTGGTCGAGGCGCAGCACGGCGCGCGAGATGACGCCGCCGGGATCGTGGATCGGTTCGAACCAGTCGAGCAGGCGGGTCTGTGTCTGGGGGGGCGCGAGGGCAGGGGTGGCAGCGGGTAGCGCGGTCATCTCGATCTCCCCAAAGATTTAGCCGATCGAGAAAATGCTATCTAAAGATACGGGCCGGCCACAGCGGAAAACCCACGATATCCACAGGAATTACGGACGGCTTTTCCGGAAATCCGGAAATGGATTCGGTCATCCTGCGAGCGTGGACATGGGCTCGAACTTTGACCGATCGAACGGCGCCGGCGAGCGCGGGGCAACCACCCTGTCGCCCTCGCCGGCCACTTTCGGCGAAGAGCCGGTTCCGGACTTCCGTGGCCTGCTCCGCCGGGCGGCGAACGACCTTCGCATCGAGGCGCAAGGCAAGGCCCGGCCCGATCAGCGCGACCGCCTCCTGAGGCTGGCAGCGATGCTCGATCGCTACGCCGAGGAGACCGCTTAAGGCGGCTCAGGATTTTGCGCGCGACAGCGCGTAGGCGAGACGGGCCGCGATGAGCGGAAGAATTGCCGCGGCGACCAGGTAGAGAGGCGGCGCCCCGGCGTGGTCGAAGAACGGTCCAGCGATCGCGACGCCGACCGCCTGGCCCACGAACAGCATCGAGGCGAACATAGCGAGCGCCGTGCCGCGCGCCTCGGGCACCATTTGCGTCGCCTCGGTCTGCAGGCTGTTGTGCAGCATGTAGAATCCGAATCCGGTGAAGGCGAGGGCGACGAGCGCGGCGGCGAGCGACGGGATCAGCGCCAGCACGACGAACCCCGCGCCAAGCGCGAGCGCGCCCGAAAGCGCGATGCGCGCCCGGCTCATCACGGCGACGATCCGGCCGACGAAGAGCGCATAGCCCATGGCGCCCGCGGCGAAGGCGGTCAGCAGCATGCCCGAGGTCGAAACCGAGACGCCGAAGCGATGCTGGAGGTCGGTGCCGACGTAGGAGAAGGCGCCGTACATCGTGGCCCCCTCGAGGAATACCGTGGAGAGGATCAGCCGGACTCGCGGACGCGACAGCGCCTCGGCGACGCGTACGCGGTTTCCGCGCGTGACGGCGCCCGACCTAGCCGCCGCTGGCGTCGCACGGAGCGCCACGAACGGGGCGACGCCGCCCAAGAAGTAGAGTCCGGCCAGCATCAGGAACGAGGCGCGCCAGCCGAAGGCGTCGCCGATGACGCCGCCGAGCGCCTGACCGGCGGCGAGGCCGACGATCTGTGCCAGGAGGAAGCGCGCCAGCACCTTCTGCCTGTCTTCGAAGCTGACGACGTCGCCGATCCAGGCGAGGCAGAGCGGGATCACCCCGCCGGCGGTGGCGCCGGCGGCGACGCGGGCGATCGAGATCTGGTCGAGCGTCGCCGACAGCGCGCAGGCGACCTGCGCCGCGACCGACAGCAGCGAGGCGACGGCGATGGTCTGCACCTTGCCGAAGCGGTCGCCGATAGGGCCGAACGCCACCTGGATGCCGCCATAGGCGACGGTGAAGGTGGTGATGACCGCGGTTGCCGCCGCGCCCGGCGTGGTCGCGAACTCGCGCGCGATCTCCGGCAGCAGGGAGTCGGCGATACGGAGCGTGACCGAGCTCGCGAAGGCCGCGATCGACAGCGCGAGGAAAAGCCAGATCGGCATGAAGAGGCGATCAGGCTCCGTAGAGGCGAGGCGGGTTGTCGACCAGGATGCGCTTGCGGGTCGCGGCGTCGGGGACCCAGGTCACCAGCAGCTCCATCAGCCCGGCGTCGTCGATCGAATGATCGGAGGCGGGGTGCGGCCAGTCGGTACCCCAGACGCAGCGGTCCGGCGCGGCCGCGACCAGCGCCTTGGCGAGCGGGGTCGAAGCCGTGTAGGGCGGACGCAGCGCCTTGTCGAGATAGGGCCCGGAGACCTTGACCCACAGGTTCGAGGAGCCGCGGAACGCCTCGAGGAAGTGGCGATAGCCCGGATCGTCGACGCCCTTGGACGCCGGCATGCCGGCGAGGTGATCCCAGATCACCGGCACCGCCGTCTTCGTTGCGCGGTCGACGAGCCCTTGGTTGGTCGACGCGTCGGTCAGGAGCTGGATGTGCCAGCCGAGCGGCTTCAGGCGCTCCGCCATCTTCTCCATGTTGGAGGTCGGCACGGCGCCGATCATGCTGTCGGAGAGCCGGATGCCGCGGATGCCGCCCTTGTGCAGCGCGTTGAGCTCGTCGTCGGAGATGTCGGGCGAGACCACGGCGACGCCGCGATAGGCGGGGCCGAGCTCGGCCAGCGCGGCGAGCGTCGCCCGGTTGTCGGTGCCGTAGACAGAGGCCTGGACGAGGACGCCGCGCGAGATGCCGATCGCGTCGTGCATCTTCCGCCAGTCCGCACCTGTCGCGAGGTCGGGCGTGTAGGCGCGGTCGGGCTTGAGCGGGAAGCGGTCGAAGGGGCCGAAGACATGGGCATGGCAATCCCAGGCGCCGGCCGGCACCTCGATCTTGGGCTTGCGGGTCCTGGCTTCGAACGGAACGACGGGCGGGGCAGCGCTCAACTTAGCTCTCCTCAAGGTCGAGCGAGGGTGCACCGATCCGTAGCTGGCCGCCATCCGTTTCGGCTGGGAGCGGAAGAAGGGACTTAGGCGACGTTTGGCGCTAGTTTCCCGGCAGAAACGTCAAGGGGAAACGCGTATGCCGAGGATTCTGTTGGCCGACTGCGAGCAGGAGATCTCCTCCTTCAATCCGGTCTCGTGCGACATCAGCTACTTCTCGATCAAGCGGGGCGAGGAGATCTATCGCGACCGCGGCCTTAACACCCAGATGGGCGGCGCGCTCTCGGTCTTCGACGCCGAGAAGGACGTCGAGCTGGTCCCGACCATGTCGGCCCGCGGCCCCAGCGCCGGCATCCTCCAGAAGAAGAGCTGGAAGAAGATCTCCGACGAGATGCTCGACCGCATCGCCAAGGCGGCGAAGGGCATCGACGGCGTCTACTTCGCCATGCACGGCGCCATGGGCGCCGAGGGCGAGCTCGATCCCGAAGGCTACCTCCTGCAGGAAGTCCGGAAGATCCTCGGCGAGAAGATCCCGATCGTCATCGGCCTCGATCTCCACGGCATCATGACCGACCGGATGCTGAAGCACATCGACGGCGTCACGATCTATCACACCTATCCGCATGTCGACTTCGCCGACACCGGCGTCCGCGGCGCCAGGATGCTGCTCCGCATCATCCGCGAGAAGCTGAATCCGGTGATCGCGCGCGTCGTGATCCCGGCGCTGGTGCGCGGCGACGAGCTGATCACCAAGTCGGGCTGTTACGGCGACATCCTGCGCGAGGCACGCCGGCTCGAGAACGAAGGCAAGGCGATGTTCGCCGGCGTCATGATCGGCAATCCCTTCACCGACGTGCCCGAGCTCTGCAGCCAGGCGATCGTCGTCGCCGAGGACGGCAAGCTCGCCGAGAAGGCGGCGCTTGAGTTCGCGAAGCAGTTCTGGCCGAACCGTCACCGCATGCAGGGCAAGCTGATCCCGCTCGATGCGGCGATCGCTCAGGCCGAGCACATGCAGGGCCCGGTGATCTTTACCGACGCAGCCGATGCGACCTCGTCGGGTGCGACCGGCGACAGCAACGCCATTCTGGCAGCCTTGATGAAGGCGAAGTACCAGGGCCGCGTGCTGGTGCCGATCGTCGATCCGCCGGCGGCCGCCGCGGCGCAGACGGCCGCCATCGGCGCCAAGATCCCCGTCGATCTCGGCGGCACGCTCGACAAGCGTTTCAAGCCGGTGAAGGTGACCGGCACCGTCGACATGCTGTCGGCGGGGCACATGCGCCTCGAGACCATGCGCGCGCCGTTCGAAGGCGGCGACACCGCGGTCCTGATCTCCGGCAACTACACGATCGTGATCTTCTCGAAGCCGGCCTACTTCTTCGATCGCGCGCCGTTCCTCAGTCACGGCCGCAACCCGCGCGACTACGACCTCATCGTCGTCAAGTCGCCGCATTGCGAGTACCACATGTTCGAGGAGTGGGCGGAGAAGAACTTCAATATCGACGCGCCCGGCGCCACCTCGGCCGACATCAAGTCGCTTGGCCACACGATCTGCGCGCGGCCGATGTACCCGCTCGATCCGGACATCGGCTTCACGCCGAAGGCTGTCCGGTACCACACCAAGAGGCGCTAGCACTTTCCATGAAGATCACCGCCGTCACCGCAATCCCGGTCAAGGTCGACCGCAAGCTCGCCTATGGCCTCGCCGGCCGCACCGCGCTCGGCGTCGATCCCGTCTCCGAGCACGCCATCGTCCGCATCGACACCGATGCGGGCGTGACCGGCTGGGGCGAGATCGCCAGCTGCTTCGCCCGCCGCGGCCGTCTCTATGCCAAGGAAGTGCGCGAGATCCTGGCGCCGGTCCTGGTCGGGCAGGATCCGCGGCGGATCGCTTTCATCGTCCAGGCGATGGACAAGGCGCTCGACGGCTCGGAGCCCGCCAAGGCCGGCCTCGAGATGGCGCTCTACGACCTGCTCGGCAAGCAACTCGGCGTGCCCGTCTATGTGCTGCTCGGCGGCATGGTGCGCGAACGCATTCCGCTCAGCCGTTCGATCACCTTCGGCACGCCCGAGCAGATGGCGACTGCGGCCAAGGGCTTCGCCGCCGAAGGCTTCGGCACGGTGAAGGTCAAGGTCGGCCAGAGCTTCGACATCGACGTGGCGGCGGTGGCCGCCGTCCGCGCCGCCGTCGGCGACAAGGTGAAGGTACGCGTCGACGCCAACATGGCGTGGCGGACGCCGAAGGAAGCGGCCCAGCACATCAAGGCGATGGCGCCGAGCCGACCGGAGGTGATCGAGCAGCCGCTACGCCCACGCGAGCTCGACGCGCTGGCCGAGCTCCGCCTGATGGTCGACGTGCCGATCATGGCAGACGAGAGTGTGTGGAACCCGCGTGATGCGATGGAAGTCATCCGCCGCAAGGCGGTCGACGTGATCAACGTCTATGTCTGCGAGGCGGGCGGCCTCATGGCGGCGACCCGGATCTTCCAGATGGCCGAGACCGCCGGCATCCCCTGCATGATCGGCTCGATGCCCGAGCTCGGCCTCGGCACCGCCGCCCAGATCCATCTCGGCACGGCGATGACGAACCTCGGCCTCGACTCCGACGCCTGTGGCGTCGTCTACCAGACGGCCGACCTGCTGAAGACGCCGCTCCGCATCGAAAACGGCTTCGCCTATCCGCCAGAGAAGCCCGGCCTCGGCGTCGAAATCGACCTCGACGCGGTGGCCAAATACCAGATCCCGGAATGATCGACCGCGGAGTGTGATCCAGGTCGCAGTCCCGCCGACTCGTTGAGTGCAGACTGATTCGCGAGTTGATACCGCCGAAGGCGGCAGGAGCTTCAGGGATGAGCGGTTCTTTGAGCGTATCGGGTTGGGTTTCGGCGATTGCGAGGCGGCTGCGCCGCCTCTGGCGCAGCACCGGGTACCGGCCTGAGGCGCATTACATGCGCGGGCCCGGTCCGAAGTGCCGGGCCGCGGCACGTCACGCCGCGATGGTCGACTAGCCGCTCACCGGTTGTCGTAAGGCGCGAGCGCGCGCCCGGCGGCAAGCCCGTCGAACCAGAGAAACTCGGGTCCGAGCTCGGCAAGGCTCTTGATGCCGAGGAAGCCCATGGCGAGGTCCACCTCCTCGCGGAACATCGAGACGATGCGGCGCGCGCCGATCTCGCCTCCCGCCGCCACCGCATAGGCGGCCGGGCGGCCGAACAGCGCGGTCTTCGCGCCCATCGCGATCGCCTTCAACACGTCTGTGCCTGAGCGGAAGCCGGAGTCGAGCATCACCGTGAGGCGGGTGCCGACCGCATCCATGACCTCGGGCAGGACCTCGAGCGGCGCCACGGCATAGTCGAGGTTGCGCCCGCCGTGGTTGGATAGGATCACGCCGTCCAGGCCGTGGCCGGCGGCGAGCACTGCTTCCTCCTTGGTCATGATCCCCTTCAGGATCATCGGGCCTTTCCACATCTGGCGGATCCGCTTCACCATCTCCCAGTCGAGGGCCTGGCTGCGCTCCTTGATGAAGTAGGCCAGCAGCGAGTGCGTGTCCTTCGGCCCGTCGTAGAGCGGCACC
>CAZZLX010000043.1:0-13699 GCA_964655235.1 uncultured Rhizobium sp. | reverse complement strand
TACGGCGCCCAGTACGGCGGCTCGACCACGGCGATCCTGATCAACATCCCTGGCGAGGCGACCTCCGTCGTCACCACGCTCGACGGGCACCAGATGGCGCGGAAGGGCCAGGCCGGCGTGGCCCTCGGCGTCGCCGCGCTGGGATCGTTCTTCGCCGGCACGGTCGCCACCATGGTGATCGCCGCGCTCGGCGCGCCGCTGACCAAGGTCGCGCTGCTGTTCGGCCCGGCCGAGTATTTCTCGCTGATGGTTCTGGGCCTAGGCCTCGCCGTCGTGCTGGCACGCGGGTCGGTGATCAAGGCGATCGCGATGATCCTGGTCGGGCTCCTGTTCTCGACCGTCGGCACCGATCTCGAGACCGGCCAGGAACGCATGACCCTGGGTCTCCCGGCGCTTTCCGACGGCGTCGACTTCGCCGTGCTGGCGATGGGCCTGTTCGGCTTCGCCGAGATCCTGCGCAACCTCGACAATCCGGAGGCGCGGAGCGTCGTCAAGGGCGCGATCGGCCGGCTGCTCCCGTCATGGGACGACGTGAAGCGCTGCATCGGGCCGGTGCTGCGCGGCACCGGCTTGGGCGCCGCGCTCGGCATCCTTCCCGGCAATGGCGCGGTGCTCGGACCCTTCGCCTCGTACACGCTGGAAAAGAAGCTGGCCGACGATCCCAAGCGCTTCGGCCACGGCGCGATCGAGGGCGTGGCGGGCCCTGAGTCCGCCAACAACGCCGGCGCCCAGACCGCCTTCATTCCGTTGCTGACCTTGGGCATCCCACCCAACGCCGTGATGGCGCTCATGGTCGGCGCCTTGACCATCCACGGCGTCATCCCCGGCCCGCAGGTGATGACCAAGCATGCGTCCCTGTTCTGGGGCATGGTCGCCAGCATGTGGATCGGCAACCTGATGCTGCTGGTGATCAACCTGCCGCTGATCGGGCTCTGGGTGCGACTGCTCAAGGTGCCCTACCGGCTGATGTTCCCGGCGATCCTGGTGTTCTGCTGCATCGGCATCTACTCGGTGAACAACACGCCGGCCGACGTCATGCTGACCGCGTTCTTCGGCGGCTTCGGCTACATCCTCTACCGCTTCGGCTTCGAGCCGGCGCCGCTGCTCCTGGGCTTCGTGCTCGGCCGGCTGATGGAGGAGAAGCTGCGCCAGACGCTGGTGATCTCGCGCGGCAACCTGATGGTCTTCGTCGAGCGGCCGGTCTCGGCCGTTCTGCTGGTGCTGGCGGCGGTGATCCTGGTCATCGCCGTGATGCCCGCGATGCGGGCGCGCCGCGAGAAGGCGTTCCAGGAATAGACAAGAAAAGGAGAGATCAATGCTGAAGAAAGCACTTATGGGCGCGGTCGCCGCGCTCGCGCTCTGGACCGGCGCCGCCTTCGCTCAGGCGTATCCGACCAAGCCCATCACCGTGGTCGTGCCCTTCACCGCCGGCGGCCCGACCGACGTGATCGCCCGCATCGTCGGCGAGCACATGTCGAAGACGCTGGGCCAGCAGCTGGTTATCGAGAACATCGTCGGCGCCGGCGGCACCACGGGCATCACCCGCGGCGCCCAGGCGGCCCCCGACGGCTACACGATCATGATGGGCCACATGGGCACGCACGGTGCCGCGCCCGCGCTCTACCCGAACCTCAAATACGACCCGGCCAAGAGCTTCGAGCAGATCGGCCTCGCCGCCGGCACGCCGATCCTGATCGTCGCCAAGAAGGACTTTCCGGCGAAGGACCTCAAGGAGTTTGTGGCCTACGTGAAGGCCAACGCCAGCAAGATCAACGAGGCGCATGCCGGCATCGCCTCGGTCTCGCACACGACCTGCCTGATGCTGACCCATCAGCTCGGCATCAAGCTGACCGAGGTCGCCTATCGCGGCACCGGTCCGGCGTTGAACGATCTCGTCGGCGGCCAGGTCGACATCATGTGCGACCAGATCGTCAACCTGGTCGAGCAGGTGAAGGGCGGCCAGATCAAGGCCTACGCGGTGGCGACGCCCGAGCGCTCGCCGGCGCTGCCCGACGTGCCGACCACCAAGGAGGCGGGCCTGCCCGAGTACCAGGTCACCGCCTGGAATGCCTTGTTCGCGCCCAAGGGCACGCCGGCGCCGGTCGTCGCCCGGCTGACCGATGCGCTGTCGAAGGCGTTGGACGATCCGGCGACCCGCAAGCGTCTGCTCGACCTCGGCGGCGTGATCCCCGAAGGTCAGCAGCGGGGCGGCGCCTATCTCGGTACCTTCGTTGCCCAGGAAGTCGCCCGCTGGACCCCGATCATCAAGGCAGCCGGCGTCGTCGGTCAGTAACGCCACGTGGTGACAAAGGCGGCCGGCACCCCGGGAAACCGGAAGCCGGCCGCCCTTCGCCGTTGACAGCCCATTCGCCGCCGCCTAAGCACACGCCTGCATACGCCGTGTGAAAACACCTACTCTCGGCGGAGGGGTGGCCGAGTGGCTGAAGGCGGCGGTTTGCTAAACCGTTGTAGGGTTGTAAAGCCCTACCGTGGGTTCGAATCCCATCCCCTCCGCCAGCTCCTCCTCAAGCCGTTCGGCGAGTCTCACTTCGGCGCCGACTTGACCTCGCGGTCCCAGCGCGCGAGCAGGCGGGTCCGCTCGGCGGGCGAGCCGTACTTGCCGAAGTCATAGTCGATGAGCTTGGCATCCACGAGCGGCGCGATGTCGGGCGGCAGCGCCACCGCCTTGTTGGCCGGCACCTGGTAGGACTTGACCTGGATGCCGATCGCCTGCGCCTCCTTGCCAAGCAGCCAGTCGTAGAACTTCTTGGCCGCCTCCATGTTGCGCGCGCCCTTGATCAGCGACATCGAGCCGACCTCGTAGCCGGTGCCTTCGCACGGTGCGACGGACTTCACGGGGGCCTTGGCGAGGATCGAGACCAGCGCGTCCGACATGAAGACGATGCCGGCGGTCGTCTCGCCGAGTGCCGTCGCCTTCACCGGCGCGCCGCCGGACTTGGTGTACTGGTTCACGTTGACGTGGAGTTTCCGCATGTACTCGAAGCCCTTGTCCTCGCCCATGATCTGCACCAGCGTCGCCAGCATCGTGTAGGCGGTGCCCGAGGAGTTCGGATCGGCGACCTGGACCTCGTCCTTGAGCTTGGCGTCGAGCAGGTCGCTCCAGCAGCGGATCTCCTTCAGGCCGCGCTTGGGCAGGATCTCGGGGTTGTAGACGATGCCAAGAGCGCCGGCGTAGACGCCGACGGTCCGGTGGTTCGAGCGTTCGGCCTGCTTCTGCGCCCAGTCATGGAGCTCGGGCAGCATCGGCGACTTGTAGGTCTCGGTGAGCTCCTCGAGCGCGGCCTGGAGGTGAGGGTCGCCGGTGCCGCCCCACCAGAGATCGACCTTGGAGCTGCCGGACTCGGCGCGGATCTGGGCATAGGCCTCGCCGGTCGATTTCCGGACCATGGCGACCTTGGCGGCACCGGTGCGTTCGTAGGCGGTGACCAGCGCCTGGCAGTATTCTTCCTGTGCGCTGCAGACGAACGAGATCGACGACTGCGCCCGCGCCTCGAAGCCAAACGCGCTCGCCACCAGCACCCCGGCCGCCAGGCCGACCCGAACCACCCGATACGACATGAGGCATCCCCCTGTTGAAATCGGCCGGCCCACGATGCCGGCGCGTCATCGAGAGGATAGCCGCTTGGCGGAAGGGGGAAAACTAGGCGCCGGCCAGGCGGTAGACGCTGTCGGTCCTCGCCCGGCCGTCCTCGGTCCTCACACGGCCGTCCTTCACCATCTGGATCAGATGCGCCTGCATCGACCGGCCGGCCGCCGGGTGCAGGTGCTTCGGCACGTCGGCGTAGTTGATCGCGACCATCTCGGGGATGGTCTTCGGGCCGTCGGCGAGGCGGGCCAGGATCTGGGCCTCGCGGTTGAGCCGATGCTCGATGCAGGCCTGCACGAACGGGATCGGATCGCGGATTTCGGCGCCGTGGGTCGGGATGTAGACCGTCTCGGTCCTCGGCAGCAGCTTCCTCAGGCTCGCGAAGTACTCGGCCATGTCGCCGTCCGGCGGCGTGATCACCGTCGTCGACCAGCCCATGACGTGATCGCCGGTCAGCAGCGCACGGTCCTCGCGCACCGCGAAGCAGAGATGGTTCGAGATGTGGCCGGGCGTGTGGACGGCCTCGACGGTCCAGCCGGCGCCCTCGACGACATCGCGGTCGGCGAGCCGGATGTCGGGGGCGAAGGCGAGTTCGCCCTCCTGCTCCGGCGTCTCGCCGTGAGGGGGGGGCGGGTGCGGGCCGAAGCCGTAGATCCTGGCGCCGGTCGCGCGCGCGATCGCCGGTGCCGCCGGCACATGGTCGGAATGGGTGTGGGTGACGAGGATGTGCGTCACGGTCTCGCCGCGCACCGCGTTCAGCACCGCCTCGATATGCGTCGGGTCGTCAGGTCCGGGGTCGACGATCGCGACGTTGCCGCGGCCGACGATGTTGGTCCCGGTGCCCTTGAAGGTGAAAGGGCTCGGGTTGCGCGCGACCACGCGCCGGACGAGCGGCGTCACCTCCGCGGCGGTGCCATAGTCGAAGGCGAGCTCCTTGATGAAGGGGATGCCGGGCATGCGCGCATCATATGGGCTGCCGAGCCGGCAGGCATCCCCGAAGGATCAGCCTTCCATCTCCGGACGGACGAAGCGGCTGTTCGAGTTGCAGGCGACGGGCTGCGGCTCGCCGGACGGTCGCTGCGACCCGGAATCCGCTACCTCGTCCTCGCTCCGGTTATGCGTCGTTCGCGGGGCACGGCTTCGCGTCGGCGAAGCGCTCGGCGAGGCGCTGAGCCAGGCGCTCATGGTCGTCGGCCATACGGAAGAGCGTTTCTTTCGCTTCTGCATCGGTCATCCTTTCGGCGGCCGCGCGTATCTCGACGGCCAGCGCCCGGAAGCACCGGACGCGCTCGGGAGCCGGGGTCTTCAGGCGGTGCATATGGTTCGGGCTGTTCACGGCGCACATGGTAGGGTCGCGCGAGCGGCGCCGCAGGTGAGTTTGCGGTGACCGAAGCGGACAGATCGGTTTTCGAGGACGGCATGACCATCGATCTCGCAAAGACCGCCGCGGATCTCGAGCGGCTCTTGAGGCTCCGGGCGATTCCGTTCGGCATGAAGCTGTTCGCCGACGTCGACGAGATGGCGGCGATCCCGCGCATCCGCCGCCCGAAGGCGACCGTGCACACGCTCGACCAGATCGTCGCGCAGGCAGCGAGACTCGGGTGGACCGTCGGCATCACCGCCGAGGATCTGGTCGGATCCCAGTGCCGCGCTGTGATCGGGCTCACGCCGCAGGACGAAGATTGGAAGTCAGGCAAGAATTACGTCGGCGTCTGGTATTCGACGCCCGAGGACGCACGCGCGCACCAGGAAGCGATGGAGGTCGTCCCCCACGGCTCGTATCGCGCGCTCGCGGTGTCGCCGCTCGCCAGCGGCCGGCTCGACCCGCCCGACATTGCCCTCTTCTATGCGACGCCCGGCGCGATGATGTACTTCATCAACGGGCTCCAGTGGCAAGGCTATAAGCGCTTTGACTGGAGCGTGGTCGGCGAGTCGGCCTGCGCCGACTCCTGGGGCCGCGCGCTCAAGACGCGTCAGCCGAGCCTTTCGATCCCGTGCTTCGCCGAGCGCCGCTACGGCGGCGTGCTCGACGACGAGATGCTGATGGCGCTGCCCCCGGAGATGCTGGCCAAGGCGATCGCCGGCATGGAGGCGCTGGCGAAGAACGGGTTCCGCTACCCGTTCCCGCAATATGGAATCCAGCAGGACGTCCGCGCCGGCATGGCTCACAGCTACGGAGACAAGCGCTAGCGTTTCGCGCCCGCCGCGGCGGCACCTTCGCCGTCCCGGCACGCGGCTAGAGTTGGACGAGACTTGAGGAGGCCCCGCGATGCGCCCGCAGAACCTGGTGTTCATCTTCTCCGACCAGCATGACCCGTCCTACATGGGCGTGGCGGGCAATCCGGTGATCAAGACACCGAACCTCGACAAGCTGGCAGGGAGGGGGACGCGCTTCACGTCCGCCTCGACCCCGTGCCCGATCTGCGTTCCGGCGCGGGCCAGCCTCGCGACCGGTACCTGGGTCCACCAGAACCGATCCTGGGACAACGCCATCCCCTATACCGGCGAGATCACGAGCTGGGGCCATCGGCTGATCGAGCGCGGCCACGAGGTCGCGGCGATCGGCAAGCTGCACTACCGCTCCGACGACGACGACAACGGCTTCAGCGAGAAGATCGAGACGATGAACGTGGTCGACGGCGTCGGCGACCGGATAGGCTGGCTGCGCCGCAAGCGCTTCGAGCGCGGCGCCGCCAAGAACTACGCCGGCGACGCCGGGCGCGGGGACTCGAGCTATACCGAATACGATCGCCGCATCGCCGAGGAGGCGCGGGCGTGGCTCAGGAAGCGCGCGGCGGCGAAAGCGTCCGACAAGCCTTGGGTGCTCTACATCGGCTTCGTCATGCCGCACCTGCCGCTGATCGCGCCGAACGCGTTCTACGACATGTATGCCGGCATGGACCTGCCGCAGCCGCGTCTCTATCGCCCGGAGGAGCGGCCTAAGCACCCGTGGCTCGAAGGCCTGATCCACTCGATCAACTACGACAAGTACTTCGACGAAGAGCGGCGCCGGGTCGCGATCACCGCCTATCACGGCATGGTCAGCTACCTCGACCACAACATCGGCCTGCTGCTGAAGGAGCTTGAGGATAGCGGGCTCTCGGACTCTACCCGCGTGCTCTACTCCAGCGATCACGGAGAGGTGCTGGGCAACCATGGCATCTGGGGCAAGTGCTGCATGTACCAGGAGTCGGTGAACGTCCCGATGATCCTGTCGGGCGAGGGCGTGCCCGTCGGCACGACCGAAGGCACCGAGACCTCTCTGGTCGACGCCTACCCGACCATCCTGAACGCCGTCGGCGTCGAGCTCGAGCCGGAGGAGAGGCGGCGGCTTCCGGGCCGATCCCTGTTCGACCTCGCGGTCAAGTCGGACCCGGCGCGCTACGGCTTCAGCGAGTACCACGCGGTCGGGGCGATCAGCGGCGCCTTCATGATCCGCCGCGGCCGCTGGAAATACGTCCACTATGTCGGCCTGCCGCCGCAGCTCTTCGACCTCGCGAACGATCCGATCGAGGCGAAGGACCTAGGCCAAGATCCGGCGCATGCGGAGATCCGAGGCCGGATGGAGGCGGCGCTCCGGCGTCTCGTCGATCCGGAGGCGGCGGCGGCGAGGGCGTTCGCCGACCAGGACGCGCTGATCGAGAGGCATGGCGGGGCCGAGCACGTTCTCGCGGTCGGCGACTTCGGCCATACCCCGACGCCCTACGAGAAGCCGCATTTCGAGAAGTCGCTCGAAGGCTGATCCCTACCGCTGGTCTCCGGGTGCGATGGCGAGACGGTCGAGCCTTTCCAACGAACCCCCGCACGCGCTCCGGCGCATCCGCGAGGCGCAGGGGCTGAGCCGTACCGAGCTCGGCCGCCGCGCCGGCTTCTCCGAGAGCCACATCGGCAAGCTGGAGCGCGGCGAGGCGCGCCTGCATGTCGACGATCTCGCGGCCTTCGCCTCCGCGCTCCATTGCGCGCCGGCGGACCTCGTCGTCGTCGGTTCGGCGCCGCCTCGCCCGACGGTGCACGCACCTGTCGTCGACCTGACCGAGTTGGACGAGATCGACGATGTCGTGCGGCGATGCCCGCACGGGACGGTTCCCGCGCCGGGATCGGCGAGGCGTGCGGTCGCGGTGCCGCTTCTCGACGGATCGATGGATCGGGTGGCGCCGCTCGGCAGCTTCGCGGTGTTCGACCGCGACGACCGGACGCTCGCGGACGGGGAGACCTATCTCGTGCGAACCGATAACGGTTGGCTCTGCCGTCGTTGGGTCGCTAAGGGGAGGCGTCTCGAGCCCGCCTCCCACGAGCGCGGCCACCGGGCGATCGTCGCGCGAGACCTGCCGGAGATCGCCGGCCGCCTGATCGCCGTCGTCCGCAAGATTTGAGCGCTACGCCTGGGCCATGACGAATTCCGAAGCGATGACCGCGCGGGTGACGCGGCGGTTGATCGGCAGCGGCAGCACCAGGCGCCGGAACGGGATGCGCGGCAGCGGCCGCCCGTCCGCATCGAGGCGCGGGCGGTCGACCATTTCGCACAGCGGCCTGTCGCTTTCGATCGCCGCGAGGTAGCCGTCCCGGGCGGCGCGGACCGTCGCCACGTCGACGAAGGCCTCCTGCGGCTTGCCGATCAGCCGGGCGCGGGCGGCGGCGCTGGCAAAACTGAGCCCCGATCCCAGAAATCGGTATGTGAAGCGTTTCTGGTCGTCGAGGTCGATCACCATGACGTGGCGATCGAGACCGCGGGCCTGAAGCCTCCCGAGGAAGCTCATCGCCTCGCCGGCCCGGGACTCGCGCCAGATGTCGAGGTAGCAGGCGAGGGACGAGCCGCCGTGGGCAAGCCGAGACGGATCCAGTCGGACCCGCCGCTCCGCTGGAATCTGTGACATTTCAGTAACTTGACTAAGTTGCCGCAAATTTCATTTACCTATTTCAGGTATTAAGAATAACCTATTGTTGTCGATAAATGGATCCGCCGTGCGCGGTCCGGCCAGGAGATGACATGCCGGACAACGTCCGGAGCGCCCCCGAAGACGAGTATCGGGTCACCCTGACGGTGCAGGGTGACGACGCCGCTCCCCGCTTCCAGGACGGCGACAGACTGATCTGCGCGCCCCAGGCGTCTGCCGAGATCGGCGAAGACATCGTGGTGATCGTGCGGGACGGCAACATCCGTGTCGGCCGGCTTTCTGCCCTCGACGGGGATGCCGTCACCATCGACCAGGAAAGAGCCCCGCTTTCGATCCAGCGTACCGACGTCGGCGCGATCTGGCCGATCCGCCTGCGCCAGGACGGCGCCCGCTCCGCAGCCGATTGACGGCGCGACGGCCCGGCCGCCGCGCCGCCTCTCAGTCGATCAGCGCGTAACCTGACCGCGGATCTCGCCGCCCGGATGGGCCGCGGTGTGGATGTTCACGTACATGCGGCCGGCGAGGAGGTCGGCGGCCTGTGCGTCGTTGAGCGTCGCCGAGCCGGCAGCGGGGCTGGTCATGCCGGCGCCGCCGATCGGAACGAGCACGCCGGCATTGGCGCCGGGCGTTGCGGGGCCATGGAAATGCGCCATGGTCGCCGGGCCGGTGAGCCCGCCATAGGCCACGTTCCAGGTGAGCTGCCTGGACGCCTGGTTGAAGGTCATTGTGGCGGTGCCGGTCCCGGTGCTCGGGTTCGGCGGCACTTCCTGGGCGCTGCTGAGCGTGGCGCGAAGCGTGATCGGCGCTTGCGCCGAGGACTGCATGCTGTCGGCGCAGGCGGCCAGCAGACCGGCGGTGCCGAGAAGGAGGGCGAGAGTGGCAGTACGACGGAACATGGTCATGCTCCCTTATGGGTTGCTACGACGACATGCCCCCACAGCAGATTGGACCGGAGTTCCGTCGATGGCAAGTCACCGAAAGCAGGACCGCCGCCGGCACGCGAGATGACGGCGGCGGGAGATCGACCGTCGCTGCGGCCGCGACACGTCAGCTCTTGGTGTCGATGACGCTGCCGACGACGGGGATGTGAGAGATCGCATCCTTGATGCGCGTGACGATGCCGGGGCCCGAGGTCTTCCGCGACCGTGCCTTGCTCGTCCGGGCCTTGCTCGCCTTTTTCGCGGTCTTCCGGCGGGTGGGAGCCGTCGCCTTCTTCATCGTCGAGCGCGCCGTCCTCGCTGCCGCGCCGGCGGCCTTCTTGACCTTTTTCGTCGCCTTGCGCGCAGCCTTGGCGGCCGCGGTCATGGCCTCGTCGGTGGTCTTCTTTGCCTTGCGGACGGTCTTTCGAACGGTCGTCGAGGTGCTCGCGGTCCTGGAGGGACGCTTCGAGGTCCGCTTGCGCGTGGTCTTCGCAACCATGGGAACTCCCCTGAGGTGAGGTGCTGCGGTAACGCAAAGAATCTGAGCCGGTTCCCTTACGGCCGGATTTCGCTTCCTTATTCGGGTCGTTGACGCTGCGCGAGAGGGCCGCCTGTAATCCGCCGATCACATCCGAGGAGGCGGGGACCATGGAAATCGAGTGGGCGAATCTTAAGGCGCATGAGCTGCGCCGGCTGGCGGAGCAGGACGCGATCGTGATCCTGCCGGTCGGCGCGATCGAGCAGCACGGCCCGCATCTGCCGGTGCAGGTGGACTCACGCCTGGGCGGCGAGGTGGCGCGCGCGGCGGCGCGCATCGTCGCCAAGACGCAGCCGGTCGTGGTGACGCCGGTGCTGTGGTGCGGGCTCTCCGATCATCACATCCCGTTCGGCGGCACGCTCTCGCTCGACTACGACACCTGGTACCGGGTCTTGCGCCGCCTCGTGAACTGCCTGGTCGAGCAGGGCTTCCGTCGCATCTGCATCGCCAACAGCCATGGCGGCAACGTCGCCGCGTCCAAGGTCGCGGTCGCCGATCTCACGACCGAGTTCAAGATCCCGATCGTCACCACCGGCTACTTTCACGAGGCCGAGAAGGAGTTCGCCGCTCTTCTGGTCCGCCAGAAGGGCACCCAGCACGCCTGCGAGGCCGAGACTTCGATGATGCTGCAGTTCGAGCCGGGCCTCGTCGACACCTCGCAGCTCGCCAAGATCGCCGGGCCGAAGACGCAAGGCATCTCCGAGATCTCTGCCAACGGTGCCTATCGCTGGTACTCGTTCGCGCACCGCACGCACAACGGCGTCATCGGCGACCCGACGCTGTCGTCGGCGGAGAAGGGGAAGAAGCTGACCACGGCGGCGGCCAACGCGGTGGCGAAGCTTCTACTGAACCCGCACACCTGGGCCGACTTCGTCGATCTCCGCTCGAAGGAGACCGGCGGCATCGCGCTCAAGCAGCCGAAGCGCGGCGGCAAGCCTCGCCCCTACAAGGCGCCCAAAGCCAACAGCAAGGAAACGCCGCTGCCGGGGCGGTCGGGTCTGCTCTGACCCCGCATCAGCCGCCGACGCAGGGTAGCGGCCAGATGAGCTTGGCGTCCGCCGGCACAGTCTTCCCGGCCGTCGTTCGGTAGGCGAAGCGGATCTGCTTCTGAGCGGCGGGCAAAGTCACGATATCCGCGGAGGCCAGCGGCGGCCCGCGGTATAGCGCCAGCGGGTCCAGCCACTGGCCTTCGAGCGGCATGAACAGCCTGGCCGAAACGAATCCCGCCTGGGGGCTGAAGAATGCGCTGAGGTGGAGGTGGGTGAATCCTTCCTCGCCGTAGTGGCCGCCGACGGTGCCGGTGTCGCCGACGCTCGCGATGACCTGGCCGAGTGCCACCTTGTCGCCGATGCTGAGCGCGGGCATCGATCGGAGATGCTTGTATTCGGTATAGACCCACACCGGCAGGCCGGTGTCGCCGGGCGCATGCTGGAGAACCAGGCCGATCCCGCCGATGCTCTCACCCTTGGTGAGGTGCACGACCGTTCCGGCCGCCACCGCCAGGACATCAGTCCCCTCGGGCGCCGGAATGTCCATGCCGCCATGAAGCCCGTCGAAGAAGCGGCGCAGACGCGGGCTTCCGTCGCTGCGGGTCCGCGATGCGAACGGCGAGGTGACCGACGGGCACCGAGCTTCGGCAGGCGAGACGGCGACGAGGCCGGTCGCGAAGAAGCCGCGCTGACGCATCCCCTCCGGCGTCGCGAGCATCGGACCGAAGGCCGCGGCGAGCGCGGGATCCACACCCGCAGGCAGCTCGGACGGCGCGGATACGGCCGGTCCGCTTCCGCCGCGACGCTGCTGCGCATCGGCCGGGATGGTAGTGTTGAAAAAGAGCAGCGTCGTTGCGAGAAGCGCCGAACCGAGGATCCGGCGACGATGCGAAGCCGTTCGGGCGGCGCCGAAGATCGTGAACCTGAATTTGGTCATGCCCGCCTCCCGCGGCCCGGCGAGTTTTGCACCGGGCCGCGGGAACGACAAGGCAAGCCGGACCAGCCGACCGCTACGCCGCGAGCCTGGCCGGGAGCTGGCGGACGCGCTCGTCCCAGGCGAGGTTGATGCGGCTCTCGGGCTTGGCCGCCAAGCGCTCGGCGACGAGGCTTTCGGCCAGCGAGCGGTCGCCCGAGCGGAGTGCCGCTTCCACCAGCGTCCACGAGAAGATGTCGCGCTGCGCGTGGCTGCCGCCGAAGCGGTTGGCCTTGCCGCGGACCGGCAGCAGGTGCTCGATCGCCTCGTCGTAGGCGGCGCGGCCGAAAGCGACGAAGCCCTTGAGCGAGGGCAGGCCGATCTCGCGCGCCATCATCGCGTTGGTGCCCTTGCCCTCGGCCGAGCGCTCGGCCGCCATCATCAGCAGCTTCTGTTCCGCCTGCCGGTCGGCGCCGATGAACGACATCATCGCGTGCAGGTCGTTGAAGGCGTAGTAGCCGTCGTTGATGCGGCCGGTCCACTTTTCGGCGATTGGGTTCCAGCGTTCGCCGACGTCGTGGCCGAACGCCCAGAGGCGCCACATCATCGCGGACGCGTCGACCAGCTCGAGCGCCTGGTTGTAGCCGCCGGACGCGATCCTTTCGTCGAACTGCCTCATCGCGCCGATCAGGTCGCCGGTGTCGAGACGGAACAGCGCCTGGTGCCACCAGTTGTGAAAGTTGAAGAGACCGTTCGGCGCCCAGCCGGCCGAGGTGGTATCGAGCCACGCGAAGCCGTCCGCGGCGCGGCCCTGCATCTCCATCACATGGGCGACGGCATGCGCGGCCCAGGCGTCGCGGGGATCGAGCGCGACCGCCTCGCGCCCGGCCGCCTCGGCCTGCGCATAGTCGCCCGACTCCTCGAGCCCGAAAGCGTACATGCCGAGAAGGAAGCCGTAGTTCGGCGCGTTCTTGTCCCAGTGCGGCAGCACGCGGGCGACGCGGTCGCGCAGCATGTGCGAGTAGCCCAGGAAGAAGTCGCTGAGCTGCGCGAACTGGATCGCGAGGATGTCGCGCGGATAGAGCATCGCGGCGCGACCCCAGCGGTCGTTCGCTTCCTCGAAGCGGCCGTCGAGCCAGGCGCGCGTCGCGGCGACGTGCAGCCGCTCGCGGTCGTTGGCCTTGGGCAGCAGCGCCTCGGCGGCGGCGACCGACTTCGCGAGCTCGCCCTCGAACATCTTGTCGCCGGTGGTCGCCAGCATGCCGGCGCGGAAAGCATGCGCCATCACCATACCCGGATTCGCGGAGATCAAGCGGTCGACCGCGCCGAGCGGGTCGGCCTGATAGGCGTTCATCAGGGTGATCGCGCCCTCGAGCGCGCGGATGTCCGCGGCGGTGGCGTTGGAAACGGGGTTGCCCCAGAGATCGGTAAGAGTACGCATCGTCTGTCGTCCTTCGTGCTTCGTTCGCCCTTCCCTGAGCGGAGCGACGGAATACGTCGGAATCGGGCAGGGGCTCTAGCCGACTTGTGGTACAGCGCGGGAATAAGACCTCCCGTCAGCGCGTTAGTTCGATTTCCCGGGGCTGGAGCCGCCGCGTTCGAGCCCCCGACTGTACCGATGGTGGAGTGACGAAGATCACAATGACGGCTCAGATGACGGCTCAGATTTGGGTTCCGCAATCCATTGCCGATGTGAAAGCGCCTTGCGCGAAGCCGTCGGCGCGCGTGCGCCTCATGGACCTCGCCGAGGAATCGATCATCAAGAAGGGCTTTGCCGGAACGTCGATCGACGAGCTGGTGGCCGGCGCCGGCATCACCAAGAGCGGCTTCTTCTATC
>CAZZLX010000042.1:0-14002 GCA_964655235.1 uncultured Rhizobium sp. | reverse complement strand
GTAGTCGGGTACGTCGATCTTGTCGCCCAGCCCGATGCCCACGCTGGCGGCCACAGCCCGCACATAGGCCCCGGTGTCGTTCTCGTTCGGCGGCGCCCACCGGCCGATCATCTGCTTGATGGTCTTGAGGCCGACCCTGTCCTGGTAGGCGATCAGGGTCCGCGCCAGCGCTCTGATGCCCCATTTGGCCGAGGCGAACTGGAAGAACTCGGGATCCGTCTGCTCGGCCGCCAGCCCTTGCCAGGGATCGGAGGAGCGGCGCAGATTGCCGGGGTTGTGGTTGCGAATGCCGCGCGGCAGCGAACCGGCTCGATGGGTCAAGGCGGTCATGGTTCTTTCCCTCCAAAAACAAAAAAGCCCGCCGAATGGCGGGCAGGTCGGATGGCAGCGATGGCTGCGTCAGGCGGCTTCAGAGACGACGCTGGCTAGAGCCGGATGACGGTCGTCGTGAGTCTCCCGGCGTTAGGAACCGGTCCGGCAATGCCGAAGGTCCGAATGTCGCTGTGACCGATCGTCCGGGATGTGTGATGCTTGCGGACGTCATGACTTCGATCGAGCGGATCACCATGTTGCGGTGACGGTTCCGCCGATCAAAAACGGAGACGTCATCATGTGGATTGCAGCTATATCTCTCGTCGGAATTCCCGTGGCCCTCTACTTGATCACCGCCCTCGTCCAGCACGGCATCTGACCTATCCGACGGCGACGATTCAGCTTCCAGCCGGCGCGCGATCCCTCACGACACGCCGAGCTTCACATTGATCGCCAGGCCGGCCAGTAGAGCGGCGAGGAAGACGATGGTGAAGAACTTGACGACCGTCTGCCAGATCGTGCGCTTGGCCTGACGGAAGGCGCCGAGGAGTCCGCGGAGATCGCGGACGTCGTTCGACGCCATGGCGTCTTCGAGACCGATAGCGGCGAGAGCGCGCCTGGCCCCCTCCTCCGCCGTCCGCTGCATCAGCGCCTCGAGCGCATCGGCGGTCATCACGACTTTTTCATTCATCGTCGTTTCTCCAGTCTGGCGAGACGCACGCACGGCGCCCGTGCACGAAGTTGCTCTGACTCGTGGGCATCGCGGGACCGAGCCGCGGTCTTGCCAATGCCGGCCCGCACTCGCAAACTCCGGCCATGCCACCTTCGTCCGACGCAGGGCGGCTAGAAACCAGGGGGCCAAGATGAAGATCAGGATTGCCGCCGTCGCTATGACCGCCCTTGCGCTAGCCGGCTGCGCCGATACCGGCCCGAAGCAGGGCGTGGGCACCGTCGCCGGCGCCATCGGCGGCGCGGCACTCGGCAGCCAGTTCGGCCGCGGTACGGGCAGCGTGGCCGCGATCGCGGCCGGCACCCTGCTCGGTGCCTTCCTCGGCAGCGAGGCCGGCAAGAGTATGGACACGGCCGACCGGCAAGAAGCCGATCACGCCCAGCAGCGGGCCTACGCCGCACCCGTCGGTGAGCGGATCACCTGGAACAATCCGAACACCGGCAACTCCGGCACGATCGTTCCTACAAGAGAAGGAACCGCGGCGTCGGGCGCCAATTGCCGGGAATTCCAGAGCACCATCGTCATCGGCGGGAAGACCGAGCAGGCCTACGGCACGGCATGTCGCCAGCCCGACGGCAGCTGGAAGATCAGCCGCTAACCTGCCGGCGATCGGATGTGAAGTGAGGCGACAGTGACGGCACAGATCCCAGATGTCCTCTGGTACGAAGGTGAAAAGTATCCGCTCTGCGCATTACCCTTAAGGGACTATTTCGACCTCGAGGGCACTTCCCCGGAATTTGCCGCACCAAGTTCTGTGCTCTGGCGGGGCTACGTCGGCAAATGGGAGATACGCGACGACCGCCTCTATCTGATCGAGCTGACCGGGCGCCTAAAATCCGGTGACAGTCTGACTCTTGCAACTCTGTTTCCGGATTTCCCGGAGCGTGTTTTTGCCCATTGGAGTTCCAGGATCTTGCGAGTGCCTCAGGGCGGGCTTGTCGAATACGTTCATGCCGGTTTCGGCAGCGTCTACGAGAGGGACTTGTTCCTCGAGATCGACGAAGGAATCCTTCGCCGGACCTGGACCAAGAAGAATGGCAAGGCCCAGAAAGCCGCGAAGCGGCAAGGCTATCGGATCCATGCGCTCACGACGTTCGGCCGGCCGCAGTAACCGGGGATCAGCGTGGACTACATTCTCGGCTATCTGACGATAGGGCTTACGCTAACTGTCGCTTCTTTCGCCCGGCGTGCCTACGTCAAGCGGCATCCGCATTCCGAAAATGGCCCTCTACCCGAACTATCGCCCGGGAGCGCCGTTTCGGTGGTCTTATTCATCACGTTGATCTGGCCAATCTTTGGCACGTACCTAATTTTTGGATGGTGGCAGGATTGGCGTCGGTCGAAGAGCAGCTCGGTCGCTTCGCCTCCGCCCGAATTTTCCGTAAAATCGTCCAATCTCGTCGACGAGACGAGTATCGCCGAAATTGAGCGCACCGAGCGCGTTCACGACCCACTCGGTGCGGTTCCGGAACTGCCCTTCGGACATCTTAGCGGTGCGTGGGAGCGGTTCGTGCATGAGCTTCAGCCGGCCGACCGGATTTGGACTTTCGTCGCCGACTGGGCGCCAGACAAAGGGGTCAAAGACCGCTACTCGGGTTACGCGGTGACCCGCGACGGTAACGTCGTCTCTCACTTCACCAAAAAGATTGTTCGTAAATAATGAATTGCATCCGTGTGACCGAAGGTCTGCCTGGATTTCTCTGACTATACCGAGTGCATCGTCGAAGGACTGATGCGCTCCCAACGCAAAGACCACCTGAAGCATCGACCTCCACGCCTTCCGGCCTGCACCGTCACGCGACGACCGGCCATTTCTTCATGATTGCATCGACCGCGGCCTTATCGAGGTAGCCGGCGGTCTTGAGGGCCTTCAGGCCTTCGCCGACAAGCGGGTGATCGCGGCGCACGCTCGACACCAGCTGCGTCAGCTTGAACCAAAGCGGCGCCAGCGCCGCGTCGTTGCGACATTCCATCAGCGTCGCATCGTCGATGCCGGCGACGGTCTGGATCAACGTCACGAACTCGAGGCGGTCGAGCGTGCGATAGGCGACCTCGGGCTCCGGTGACGCGGGCACCTCGACCACCGGTGGCGGCGTGTACATAGCGCGGAACTCCGCCTCGTAGGCGGCGGCGACCTCCTCGGTCCACTGGGCGCCGGTGTCGGGGTGACGGAGATAGTGGCGGCCGTCGATGACCAGCACGTTCAGATCGTTGAGGGGCATGTTGACGCTCCTTTTGCCGGCCTAGAACCGGCACATGTAGGTGAGATCGCCGAACTTGAAGGTAGAGTAGCTGCTGCCGGCCGCATGTACCTGATGGCAGCGATACATCAGGGAAACGCGGCGCGCGGTGTCCATGAAGAAGCAGAACGGCACCCGGTCGTACCAATAGTCGTTGCCGGAGTCCTGCGGGCTGTAGCGCATCGCCTGGAAGGGCATCTCGGCCGTGGTGATCGTCCGCCCGGTCTCGTCCGCAACGGACACGCGCATCCGCTTCAGGTACCAGAAAGAGTAGATCTGGTGCTGGTAGGGCGTGGAGAAGTTGGTCCAGGTCGTCCCCTGCCAGAAATCGACCTCGGGGTAATAGGCGACGATCTCGAACTTGATATCGTCATCGGCGTTGAGACAGACCTGACCCTGCCCGGCGGCATACTGGAATGAGGCATCCCAATAAGAGTAGGAGCCCATCGGACCGATGGGCGGGTTGCCGCCATAGCCGTAGCCGGTCGAGGCGTAGGTACTTTGGCCGATATCGCGATAGCGCGCTGTCGGGATGGAATTGACGGCCGTTTGGGATCCGCAGGCAACCGCGTAGCCATCGTTGTTGCCGAGCGCGATCCCGGTGCTGCGCCCGATGGCGATGCTGGAGCCGTAGGTCGGCGCCCAGAATCCGGCGCGACGGAACCGCTTGACGGTGCTGGCGGTGTCCACCTCGCCGGTGATGTCGACGAAGCGCGTGCGGTCGCCCGAGAAGGCTGCGACCCAGTTGGCGGCGCTGTAGGCGCCGGCTGCGGCGACCGTCGTGTCGGCGACCGCCGCGTCGGCATTGCATTTGATGAAGTTCGAGTTGTCGTGGAAGTAGAGGGTCTGGTTGGCGCGGTCGTAGACGAGGTTCTGGTTGGTTGGTGTCTGCGAGGAGGTGAACAGCGTCGCGGAGGTCCCGTCCCACCGGGTGATCTTGAGCGCGGTCGAGGACTGCCACTGGATCAGGCAGACGCGCGTGGCGGAGCCGTCGGCGAGCTTGAGCGGCAGGAAGTAGTAGGAGGGCGACGTATAGCTGGAGGCACTGGCGAGTGCCGAGATGACCGTCCAGTTGTAGGCGTCGTCGTAGTAGCCCCACTCGACACGGTAGTCGTAGACGGCCTGGTTGGCGACCGGCCCGGAATCGACCGAGTGCGTGCGATAGTAGTTGACCATGAAGGTCAATGTCCTGCCGTTGCGCCGATCGAAGAGCACCGGCGACTGATAGCGGATGATGCCGTAGGTGCTGATGGAAGGCTGATTGGTGCCGTACATGGTGAGATCGGAAAACGGCGCCACCTGGCGGAGGAACGGCACCATGATGTTGCCGGTGACGACGCCCCCGCCGCCGAGCGCGGCATCGATGGTGTCGGCGGCGGCTGCGATGCTGTTTGAGGCGTCACCGATCTCCTGGACGGCGGCATCCGCAATGCCGGCGACGATCGCCTGCCAGTCGGAATTGCCTTCGAGGAGCTTGAGCCCCTTGGAGAGGGCGGCGAGATCGCTCGCGGTCGCCGATCCGGCGTCGAGCCGGGCTTTGACCTCCGTCAGGTAGGCGGCATTCACTTCATAGAGCGAGGTCATGAGCGGGCTCCTTCTTGGGGATCAGGCGGCGACGATGGCCTGAAGGCCGGCATCGGCGACCCGGACGGGACGGTGGTCGAAGCGGCTGACGGTTCCGCCCCACTCGCTGCCTTCGGCAACCGAGCCGCCGAGGCGGAGGTAGGCGACTTCGGCACCGTCGTAGTTGATGGCCACCGAGCTGGTGACGGTGGCAATGCCATCGAGTCGGCCAGAAGCCGAACTCGCGTCCCAGGTGACGATCGCGCCGAGCACGGTGTCGTTCGCCCAGGTACCAAGATTGAGGTCGCGGACGAGCGTGCCGGCGACATAGAACCTGGCCCGGATCGAGTTGTCGGCAAGGCGGATGAGAGCGATGCGGGTGCCGTCGCTGTCGTCGTCGATCTGGGCGAGCACGCCGACACGCGAGGAGATCGGTGACCGGCCGCGGACGGCGAGCGTCCCCTCGGCGAAGGTAAGGTTCTTGAAGTTCGAGGCGGCCGTCCTGACGGTGGACGGCACTTCCTGTTTCGACGATGCCAGGAAGGGCAGCTTGATGTTGCTGCGGGCCAGCATCGCCTTTCGCATGTAGGAGTTGGCCGTGGCAGAGGCGGCGCTGCCGGCGGGAACGATCGAGACGGTGAGCGTCGTGTTGCCGGTGCTGTTGTTGGCGATGACACCCCAGACCCGGTACCAGCCGTTCGGCAGGGCGTCGGCGCCGCCGAGGGTGAACTGGGTATCGGCACCGGCGGAGAGCGCGCCGTTGGAATACTGGACGGCGACGGAGCGTGCGATGCCGGTGCCGCCGGTCAGCGACATGCGCAGCATGCCGTGCGTCGCGTTGCCGGCTTTCATCTGCACCATGAACAGGTACGAGGCGCCGTCGCTGGTCACGGGCCGCGTATAGGTGCGGGCGCCATAGACCGAGCCGCTGGTGTCGGTGACGAGCGCCACATCGCCGAGAGTGTCGCCGTCGGGGCCCGTGACAGACGCCTTGGTCAGTGTGGCGTTCGAGAGGGCATAGGCGCTGGAGTCGAGCAGCGTGTCGTCGGGCAGGAGGTTGTCGAAGCGCGGATAGAGCCACAGTCCCTGACGCGTGAAGGGAGAGGTGCTCAGCACCGACGGCACCGGATAGCGGCGATAGGTCCGGGCGATCTTGCCGTTCGGTTGCGTCACCTCGGCCGCGGACGGTCCCGTGGTTTGCAAGAGGCGACGATTGACCGCCCATCCGGCGGTGAGATCGATGCGCCGCCCCTGTTGCGGCAATGCGGGCAAAGCGGTCATGCCGTCGTCCTCCTGGTCGTCGAGACGGGCATCCAGGACCGCGGCAAGTGCAGCCGGCGTCACCGCCCTCTCGGTATCGCTGCCGGCGATCGCCACAGCGCTGCTCGCCAGCCGGACGATGCCCTTGACCGACGCGGTGGCATCGGGCGGCGTCCCATAAGGCCCCATGGCGCCGGTATCGCCCTTGGCCCCTTTGGCGCCGGAAATGCCGACATTCCAATCCGACCGGGTGCCGGATCCGCCCCAGTCGAAAGTGCCGACGGAGATGGTGACCGAGGTGCCGGCGATCGCGGTGATCCGGCCGGTCATGTAGTTCGCGGTGTCGGCGGCCGAGGCCAGCGTCAGGTACTGGCCCGTCTGAAGATCGAGGGCTGCGGCGGTCGTGAACGAGAACGACCCCGGCCCGATCGTGAGGCTGGTCGTGCTGGTGGTCTTGAGGGTAACGGCCGGGCCCGTGGCGCCGGTCAGACCCTGGACCCCCTGGGTGCCTTGGATGCCCTGGGGACCCGAGAGAGTCAGGTACCAGGCGCTGTAGGTGCCCGTTCCGGAGATCGCCAGCACGTTGACGGTGAAGGTCGTGCCGGACCTCGCGGTCAGCGTCCCGAACATGAACTTCGACGGATCGGTCTGATTGGCGATCAGCACCAGGCTGCCGAGTGTCAGATCGGTCGATGCTGCGACGGCAAAAGCGCCGGTCGATCCGAGCTGGATCGGGAGGGTCGCCGTCGACGTCGTCGCGATCGTCGGGGCCGGACCGACGGTCCCTGTCGCACCGGTCGGGCCGATGCCGCCGAGAACGCTGATGGTCCAGTCCGAGTAGCTTCCGGATCCTGTCGGCGTGCCGGCGACGAGGACGGTCATGGCGCCGGTCGACGACGTAAACGAGGTGATCGTCCCGTCCATGACGACGCCGACGGGATCTGCGGTGCGGACGATCCGGACCGGCTGGCCGATGGCGAAGGGTTTTCCGGTCTGGACCGTCAGCGACCTGGTGCCGGTGCCGACCGAAATCGATGTCGTGGATGTCGCGGTATAGAACTGCCCGTAGTGCTGGGCCACGTCCTGGAAGAAGAGCGGCAGGCTGGTCGCGTAGTTCTCGCCGATGAAGTCGCTCTCGTTCCAGGTGCGGCCGTTGACGACGATCGGCCAGCCAGTCGTCATGGCGGGACACTCCGGAATGATGAGATGACGGAAGAACGGCCGGCAGAGCCGGCGACGGCGCGGCTCAGAGCCACTCCTCGAAAGTGTAGGACTTCGAGTAGCCGTAGATGTCGTGGCGGATCGGCGAGGTCTGGACCAGGGACCCGTAGATGGTCAGACGATGGAGATGCGTCGGGTTGGTCGGGAAGATGCTGATGGTGAGCGGCAGGCCGATGCCGAGCTTGCGATCGAGCTCGAAGGCCTGGGTCATGATCTCGTCGATCGAGATGTTCTGCAGCGAGATCGTGAGCCGTCGGAACTTCGGTCGCTGGTCGACATAGACCTGGCCGCCACGCGAGCGCACCCGCGGGCTCGGGTCGACGTATTCGATCTCCCAGCCGTAGACGATGTTGATGCTCGGCTGCCAGACCGGGCTGACCACCAGCTTGCCGAGGTCGATGTAGCCATCGGGGTTATCGGGATCGAAGAAGTCGATGCGGAGGTAGCGTTGATAGATTGGCGTGCTGTTGCCGGTCGCGAGCGGGATCATGTGGATGACCGGCGGGCGGTAGCCCGGATCGACCTTGAGTAGACCGCCCCAGGTGTATCCTGCCCCCCACACGCCCTCGCCGAGCGGGATCACCTGCGGCCAGGCGGTGATGTCGGCTGCCTGGCGATCGACGATCCAGTTGGACCAGGTCCCGGACCCTGAGGCACTGGTGACGGTGACGACCAGGGTCTTCGAGTTGTTGTCATAGGAGGCGACGGTGCCGGCCAGGTAGTCGACGGTCGGCGCGGCGGCGCTCTTGATGAGTACGGCGACGCCAGGAAAGAAGGTGAGAGCGTCGGCGACTACGAGAGTGACGGTCTGCGGGGCGGCGACGATGATCGAACTCAGGCTGGTCGTCGTCCCCGAACTCGGCCTGGTGTCATAGGCGACGGTCGCGAGTGAGAAGCTCGGATCGGCACCTAAGCGGATCCGCCAGCGGGCGGTCTGGTAGAGATTGTGCCTGGGGATGACGATGCCGGTGACCGGCGGTCTGAGCGCGGCACCGAAGTCGACCAGGATGTAGGGGGTGAGCTGGTTCGGTGTTTCCGATCGCGCCACCTTCGAGAGCTTGTAATTCTGCAGGTTGGCGAGCGGCAGCGACGTCATCCAGGTGGCACCCGACAGGACCGTGCCCGGCTCCTGAACCCAGTCGCGATGCGCGATCATGATATTCCGGGCGGTGCCAGTCAGAGCCATCGCCTAGCCCCAGAGCAGAACGGTCGCCCGGTTGTCGCCGGCATCCTCGTCGATCGAGAGCACCCGGAACCGGGTCTGGCTGAGCCCGAAGCGCGGATCGCTTAGGGACACCAGGGCCCCGACGTCGAGCTGGAAGGGCTGGGTCTTGGTCGGCACCTGGAAGATGTCGCGAAGCACCCCGTGGAGAGCGATCTGGCGGTCGCGCTCGGCGATCGCATCGGCCTCTTGATCGAGGTTGGTGTCGCGGCGATCGGAGATCGCGACCGGGCCATGGATGGACCGGGTGATCATCGAGGATCTGGGCTCGGTGTAGCGGAACTCGGTCTCAAGGAACGCCTTCTCCCTGACCGTGATCGACACGCCGTCGATATCGCCGGCGAAGGCCGCGTCCTTGCTGAAGACGATGGTCGTCGCGGCCGCAACGGCCGTGAACTCGCGCCTGACGGTCGCGGTCGCGGTGACGGCGGCGCCGATCGACGTCGCGCCGATCCTCGGCTGCAACGATCCGGCAGCGACCGTGGTGTCGAACTGGAGGACGTAGGCCGCACCGAGGATCAGGTTGATCGTGCGGGAGAGATCGGAGGCGGATCCTGCAGTCGCTGTGGCCTTCGATGATCCGATCGACCAGCCGGTGCCGGCCATCCATCCGGTTCCGGAGTCGAAGGTGCCATTGGTGACGACGTTCTCGCGGATCTCCTTGGCCAGGTCGTTGCCGGTCAGCGGTCGCCAGTTGCGCTTATGGCCGAGGACCTGGCGCCAGACCGGCGGCCGGCTCGCCTCCCGGATCAGCTCGAGGGCGTCGATGCCGCTGAGATCGATGACAGGCGCGCCGGTTGTATCCTCCAGGCGACCGACCTGAAAGAGGCCGGCCCGGGTGAAGCCGTAATGGGCGCCGATGCCATTGACGAGCTGGTCGAAGACGGCGATCGCCGTGTCATCGGGCTTGATCACCACGCAATTCAAAGCCGGGTTGGCGGCATCGAGCGCGAAGAAACTCGCGGTATCGATCTCGGAAGAGACGAGGCCGATCTTGGTCACGCCCCAGGAGGCGTAGGTGCCGACGCCGGCGGTCCGCGTCACGTCAACCGTCAGGCTGCCCGCGGTCGGGTTCCAGGCGGTGACGGTACCGAACATCCAGTAATTATCCGGATCGTCCTCCTTGGCGATCAGGGCATGACCGCCGGTACCGAAGGGCATCGTCGGTGGGACGGTCAGCGTCTTGGATCCCGTCCCGATGAGGAGGCTGGAGACCGAGAGATCGGACTGGAGCGCTACCCTGGTGTCGATGACGCGGCGGATGATGGTCGAGGTCGAGCTGACATAACCGGTGTCCGAGGCATCGCCCTTGACGTCGGCGGTGATGGTGCCGATCGGACTGCCGCCGAGCGTGATGACGCCGAGCGACGCATCCAGGGTCCACTCGCCGGCGACGGGATTGCTGGCGGCATATGTGAGCGGGTTACCGCTGTCGCGGACGACATGAAAGGCTGGGTCATAGGCTGCGACGACGCCGTCATGGAACTGGTAGGCGAAGCGGCCGCCGACGATGCCGATATAGACGAGCTCGACGTTCCGGCAGGGTCCGTAGCAGAGCGGCTTCGGTGTCCCCTTGAGGTCGATCCCGCCTTCGAGGCCGCCGGTGCCGAGATAGACCGGACGCCATGGCGCCTGCTCGAGCAATCCTTGGAGGTCGGTAACCGAGATGGTGACGACCCGATCATCGAACTGCACGCCCGACGTCAGGCCGTTGAAGACGACGCCATAGGCCGATCTGGCGAAGAGCGGCCCGCCCATCTCGACGACGATCGAGCGCCCAGACCAGCCCCAGCGCCGCATCGGGTCCATCTCGCCGTCGAGGTTCTGAAGCACGACCGAGCCGAAGCCGGGGATCGAGCGCCCGCCGATCCTGTCGCCGTCGACCAGGGAGCGGGTGAAACGGAGTGCATTCTCGACCCGGCCGTCATACCAGGTGTTGGCCGGCGCCTCGCTCGGGCTCGTCGTCAGGCCATGGGCCGAATAGTAGCGGGCGACCTCGCCATAAAGCCGGCGGGCACTGGCCCCCTCGGTCGTCAGCGCCTGACCGGTGACGACGATCGAGGATCCGTCATCGGCGACCGACGCCACAACGGCGTAGCCGTTGTTGCCGGGCATAGAAAAGCCCGACGCCAGCAGGCGGTCGCCATGGATGAGACCGCTGAAGGTCCCCGGCGCACCGGTATAGGCGTTGGCGCCAGCGACGGCCGCGATCGAGCCGAAGATGTCGGCGCAGGGCCTGACGGTGACGATAAAGGACTTCTCGGCGAAGGGATCGGCGAGAAGCTCGGTGAAGGCCGACATCGATCAGCCCCTGCCCGTGCCGCCGAGCAGCCGGTCGCGGGTGGATCTCCGATCGCCTTTCCTTAAGGCGGTCTCGTCGCGCTCGGCCTGCTCGGCCCGGTATCGATCGAGGCTATCGGCAATGCGGAGGTTGATCGCCGTCAGCCGGACGACCTGGGCCCTGAGATCGCGGGCCTCCTGGAGACTAAGGACGCCGCCATTGTCGTTGACGGCCCTGACGCCGAGCTGACCGCCAGGGGTACGCGCCAGCGGGAACAGGCCTTCGCTGCCGGCCTCGCCGCCGACGCCGATGCGGCCATTGCCCTGCATGAAGTAGGTCGGCCCGTTGAGCACGCCGCCGAGCGCGAAGCGGTCGATATCGGCCATGACATGGCCGGCGCCCCACCAGCGCGCCCAGGCGTCATACCAGGGGACCAGCGGCGGCGCGCCGGGGCTGGGAGAGCCGAGCCAGTGCGCGATGTTGAACGCGTCCTGACTATCAGGAGCTGCCACATAAGTCTGATAGCCTTGATCCTCGCTGCCGGTACGGACGGGATGGTCGGCCAGATACGCCCTGTAGGCAGCGGCCATCCCGGTCGTCGGGTTAGTGTTGCCGCCGATCGCGGCGATGCGATCGAGGATCTCGTTGATGCCCTGGTCTGCCCCGGCATAGGCGGTCCGGGTGTGGGTGCCGCCATAATATGTTGAGAGGATCTGCTCGAGGGCGGAGGTGTCGGTCGCGGCCCCGATGATCGACTGGCGCTGCTGGACCGCCCAGGCCCAGGCATCGGAGCTGTGGATCTGCTGATCGGTGAAGCCGACGCCATGGGCGGCCGAGGCGAAGCCGGTCGCGCGCCCGGCCAGGGTCTGGAACCTACTGAAAGTGTCGCCGGTAAGCGGCGAGCGGTCGATCGACGGCATCGCCGGGTTGGTCGGTCCGGTGTTTCCGGTGATCGTCCGGATCACCGTCGCGATCCAGGTATTGAGATCGACCAGCGCCTTGATGAGGCCGGCTGACGGATCACTCATGGCGAGCTTGAGCGCGTCCATCGCCGTCTTCATGGTCGCGATCGGCCCGGAGCCATCCGCCAGCGACAGCTCACCGAACTTGTCGATCAGACCCTGAAGGGACGGGATCGGCGTCCCCAGGATGCGTGTCAGGGCCGGCATGCCGCGGGTTGCGTCGTTCAGGTTGGCGACGGCCAACGGAATGCCTTCGGTCAGGCTGGCTGCAGCGAGGACGGACCCGGTGAGAATCCCGAGCCCCACCCTCACCGTCTCGAAGGCAGCCGCGGTCACAGGCGAGGCAGCCGGCGCCAGGCCATTGCGGAGGAAGCCTGAGAGCGCCGTGGTCGCTGCGTTGATGCGTGCCGGGTCGATGGTGACGCCGCCGAGAGCATCGAGCGCGATGCCGACGGCCTCGAGGCCGAGCCCGATATGGCCGAGAAGCTCATCGGAGAAGGCGCCCTCGTGGTTCCGAAGTGCCGTGCCGAGGCCTACGAGCGAGGTCTTGAGGTTGCCGATCGCCGGGATGCCGGTGACCGCCTCCGGCCCGGCCACCGCCGCGATCAAAGCCGCGAGGTTGGTCGCGACACGACCGATATCGTCGCCGTTGGCGATCGTCCCTGCCGGCAGCAGTGCTGCCAGCTGCACATAGACCTGGCCCATGCGGTCAATAGCGGTGCCGAGCATGCCGGCGCCGGTGGCGGCCAGGGTCATCGCCGTGTTGAGCAGGTTGAAGGCAGAGATCAGCGGCGAGGTGCTGCCGAGCTGGCCCTGCAGGTCGGTCAGGAAGCGCAGCCGAAGCTCATCGAGGGTGGCACGAGAGGTGGCGGCTTCCTCCACCGAGATCCGTCCGTCATCGCCGGTGCCCCGAAGCTGGCCGAGCTTGTCCTGGAGCGGGTCGGTTGCCGGAAGCTTGGATTTCAGATCATCGACGATCGCCCGGTAGACCGCCTGCTCATAGGCGGAGACATCGCCGGCGACGCCGAGGCGCGAGAGCGCGTCGACCGAGCTCTGCGTGTTCTGATTGTCCTCCAGGACCTTCTGGATCGCCTTCAGCACGTCGATCTCGCTGCCCATGAGGGCGACGACGATGTCGAGCCTGAGCGCGATCGCATCCTGGACGACGGCGACGTCGCCCAGCACCGCCTGGACCCGGTCGTAGATGGCGGCGTATTGCGGCCCCGAGGCGTAGTTCTGCTGGCCGATCTCGAGATAGGACTGACCCGCCGCGGCAAGCCGCGAGGCGGCCCCCTGGTCGCCCTGCCCGGCTCTCGCCGCGAGATCCTCGAACTGCCGCCTCGCCTCGGCCAGCTTGTCGCCGGGCGACAGCGGCGAGAGATTGCCGATCTTCATCGCGTCCTGGGCCTGGCGGAGGCTGGTCCCAAGCGAGCGGAACGAGTTGGCCGCGGCCAGGGTGGCGTCATGGGCGCTCTGCAGGGCCGACACAGTTTTCAGAATGCCAGAGCTGGCGGTCAGCATGGCATCGGCAAGCTTCATCTGGACCTGCTCGATCAGCGGCAGGAGGCCGAGGAAGAGCTTCTTCTGCTCCTCGCCCAACGACAGGATGAAAGAGCGCCGTTCGAGGTAGTTGAGACGCTCGACCGCGACGATCGAAGCCTCCAGCGTCGCCGCATCGTCGAGGCGCTTCTTCTGGACGTCCATCAGCGCCAGGAAATTGGCGACAGCGGGAAAGACCGTGCCGAGGATTCCGATGACCGCCGCCTTTTCGAACTCCGCCGTCAGCTTCTGACGCTCGCGGATGAAGGCGTCGGTGACCTTGCCGACATCGAGGCCGAGCGCCTTCGCCTGCTCGGCATAGTCCTCGAAGGTTTTTCCAAGCGCCTTGATCGCCTCGGCCATCTGGTCGGCCGCCTTGAAGTCGCGCTCATAGAGGCGGGCGAAGTCGATGCTCTTGCCGAGATCCTCGAACGACTTGGCGGTCGAGTTCTTCAGCACGGTCTTCATCGTCTCGGAGATGCCGGAGATGTCGGCGTTCTTGAGCGCCCGGGTGACGAAGTCGGCAAGCGCGTCCTGGGCGTTATCGAACTGGTTCTGATCGTAGCGGGCGGTGCCGCCGAGCCGCGTGTCGTCGACGAACAGCTTGCCCTTGAAGTAGCCGAGCTGGAGGCCGTCTCCGAGACCGGCGAGGCTGCCACCCAGCTCCCTGAC
>CAZZLX010000041.1:0-14228 GCA_964655235.1 uncultured Rhizobium sp. | reverse complement strand
GTCGGTCTCTAGCACCGGGATCGTTGCCCCGTCGATCCTACCGGCCTATGCTGCATCGCAGCAATCACCGGGGCCGCGCATGGACTGGCAGGTTCTTCTCGCCTTCACCGTCACCATGACGATCTTCGCGATCGCGCCCGGGCCGGCGGTGCTGCTGGTCGTCTCGCATGGCGTGAAATCGGGCTGGGGCGCCTCGCTGAAGGCCGCGCTCGGCGTCCAGGCCGGCAACAGCATCTACTTCCTGCTCTCGGCCGTCGGCCTCGGCGCGATCCTCTCGACCTCCGAGACATTCTTCTACGGAGTGAAGTATGTCGGCGCCGCCTACCTGATCTATCTCGGCGTCCGCACGATCTGGAACGCGGCCTCCGCCTCGGAGCCCAGGACCGGCGTCGCCGGCGCGCTCCGTCAGCCCTTCATGCAGGCGGTGCTGACACAGCTCGCGAATCCCAAGTCGGTCCTGACCTTCGGCGCGCTGATGCCGCAGTTCATCGATCCGAACGGCGACCTGGTCCTTCAATACGTGCTGTTCGCCGCCGCCTGCTTCTTCTCGGAAGTGCCGGTGCTCGCGGTCTACGGCTGGCTCGCCGCCCAGGGTCGCCGCGCCTTCGGGAGCTCGCGTCTCGCGGTGTGGCGCGAGCGGCTCGCCGGCGGCGCGCTGATCGCGGTCGGCGCCAGCCTCGCCGCGATCAAGCGCGTCACCCCCTAAGCAACGTCTTCGCGCGGAGCGCGGTCATCGCGCCGACGATATCGATAATCGGCGTCGGCACGCCGACCAGCCGCGCGATCTCCTGAACCGCGACGATCAGCCCGTCCACCTCGATCGGCCGGCCGCGCTCCACGTCCTGCAAGGTCGAGCTCTTGAAGCTGCCGAGGCTCTTCATGATGCCGACGCGCTCCTCGACCGAGCCGGGAATGGCGATGCCGAGGCCTTTGGCGACCGCGATGCCCTCGTGCAGCATCGCCATGATCACGTCGCGCGTGCCGGGATCCTCCAGCATCTCGATCGAGGTCGCATGGGTCAGCGCGCTCACCGTGTTGCCCGACATGTTGCCGATCAGCTTGTGGCAGATGTCGCCGCGGATCGTGGGCGAAGCCTGCACTGCGAGGCCCGGCACGGTGAGTTCCTTGGCCAGGCGCTCCAGCCTTGACGTGAGGCCGCCCTTGGGCTCGCCCAGCACCCAGCGGCCGCCGAAGGAATGCGTGATCTCGCCCGGCGCGGTCACCTCGGCGGCGATGTAGAGGACGCAGCCGACCACCCGGTCGATCGGGATGCCGGCGGCGATGCGGCCGTCGGGGTCCAGGGTCTTCAGCCGCTGCCCCTCCAGCACACCGCCGAAGCCGGAGAAGAACCACCACGGGATGCCGTTCAGCGCGGCGACGATCGGCGTTTCCGGTCCCAGCAGCGGCCCCATCTTGTGGGCAACCTCCGCCAGCGACGGCGCCTTCACCGAGAGCACCGCCACGTCGTGGACCCCGGCCTCCTCCGGCGTCTCGACCGCGCGCACCGGCACGGTGAAGCGCTCGTCCTTGGCGATGAAGGTGAGGCCCTTCTTGCCGATCGCCTCGAGCTGGGCCCCGCGCGCGATCATGGTGACGTCATGGCCGGCGCGTGCCAGCAAGGCCGCCCCATGCCCGCCGATGGCGCCAGCGCCGTAGATGCAAATCTTCAAAAGGCAAACCCCTACCCGTTCAGCGTGTCCACCTAAAGGTCTCACAGGCCCGGATCAAGCCGGTCGTCCTAGAAGGCAGGGATTCCCGCAATACGGCATTGATAAATGGCCCCCAGGGCCGCGGTTGACAGAGTCGCCGGCCCTCCGGATAGTTGGCGGTTTCCGGCCCTTGTAACCGTCCGGAACCCTTCCTCCCTCAGGAGCCGACCCGTGACTGCCGCCGCCGTGATGCCGACCTATGGTCGCTACGATATCGCTTTCGACCGGGGCGAGGGCCCCTACCTGTTCGCGACCGACGGGCGACGCTTCCTCGATTTCGCCGCGGGCATCGCCGTCAACGCGCTCGGACATTCGCACCCGAAGCTGGTCAAGGCGCTGGCCGACCAGGGCGCCAAGCTCTGGCACGTCTCCAATCTCTACCGGATCCCCGAGCAGGAGAAGCTGGCGGAGAAGCTGACCAAGAACACGTTCGCGGACAAGGTGTTCTTCTGCAATTCGGGCGCCGAGGCGCTCGAAGGCGCGATCAAGCTGGTGCGCAAGTACCACGACGAGACCGGCCATCCCGAGAAATTCACCGTGATCGGCTGCTCCGGCGCCTTCCATGGCCGCACGCTGGCGACGCTCGCCGCTGCCGGCAACGAGAAATACCTGAAGGGCTTCGACCCGGCGGTCGAAGGCTTCAAGCAGGTGGCGTTCAATAACCTCAACGAGCTCCGCGCCGCGATCGACGGCTCGACCGCGGCGATTCTGGTCGAGCCGGTCCAGGGCGAAGGCGGCATCCGGCCGGCCGATCTCGACTATCTCCGCGAGCTCCGCAAGATCGCCGACGAGTTCGGCATCCTGCTGGTCTTCGACGAGGTCCAGTGCGGCATGGGCCGCACCGGCAAGCTGTTCGCCCACGAGTGGGCCGGCATCACGCCCGACGTCATGTGCGTCGCCAAGGGCCTCGGCGGCGGCTTCCCGGTCGGCGCCTTCATGGCGACCGAGAAGGCCGCGGTCGGCATGACCGCCGGCACCCATGGCTCGACCTTCGGCGGCAACCCGCTGGCGATGGCCGTCGCCAACGCGGTCATGGACGTGATGCTCGAGCCGGGCTTCATGGAGCGCGTCGAGAAGATCGCCAAGCTGCTCCGCAAGGAGCTCGAGGCCGTGGTCAAGAAGTACCCGAAGGTCTTCATCGAGGTGCGTGGCTCAGGCCTGATGCTGGGCCTGCGCTGCCACGTGCCCAATACGCAGCTGGTCGACAAGCTGCGCGAGAACGGTCTGCTCGCCGTCGGCGCCGGCGAGAACGTCGTCCGCCTGGTGCCGCCGCTGATCATCGACGAGAGCCACGTGCGCGAAGCCGTCGAGAAGATCGACAAGGCCGCCTCCCAGCTTTCCGCCTGATCCGAGCGCTCCATGACTCCCAAGCACTTTCTCGACCTCGATGCGTTCGAGGCGAAGACCCTCCGTTCCATCCTGGACGACGGCGCCCAGATGAAGCGCGATCTCAAGGCCGGCAAGCGCGAGCGCAAGCTCGACGGCAAGACCCTGGCGATGATCTTCGAGAAGTCCTCGACCCGCACGCGGGTCAGCTTCGACGTCGCCATGCGCCAGCTCGGCGGCGAGACCATCATGCTGTCGGCGCAGGAGATGCAGACCGGCCGCGGCGAGACGCTGGCCGATACCGCGCGCGTGCTGTCGCGCTATGTCGACATCATCATGATGCGCACCTTCCAGCCCTGGAAGCTGCATGAGCTCGCCCAGTACGCGACCGTGCCGGTGATCAACGGCCTGACCGACAACAGCCATCCGTGCCAGCTGATGGCCGACGTGATGACCTTCGAGGAGCATCGGGGGTCGATCGCCGGCCGCGTGGTGACCTGGTCGGGCGACGGCAACAACGTCGCCGCGTCCTGGGTCCATGCCGCCGTCCGCTTCGACTTCGAGCTGCGCCTCGCCTGCCCCAACGAGCTGACGCCGCCGGACAACCTGATCCGCTGGGCCCAGGGCCAGGGCGGCAAGGTGATCGTGACCGAGGACGTGGACGCCGCCGCCCGCGGCGCCGACTGCATCGTCACCGATACCTGGGTGTCGATGAACGACACCACCCAGGGCGAGACCCGCCACAACCTGCTGGCCCCCTACCGGGTCGACGATCGCCTGATGAAATTGGCCAAGTCCGACGCCATCTTCATGCACTGTCTCCCCGCCCATCGGGGGGACGAGGTCACCGCGTCGGTGATCGACGGGCCACAGTCGGTGGTCTGGGACGAGGCGGAGAACCGCCTCCATGTGCAGAAGGCGATCCTTTCTTGGTGTCTCTCCTGAAGGCTGAATCCGTCGGTTCCGACGATGTCGTGCTGCCGTTCCAGGTCGATGGCCTGAACATCCGGGGCCGCGTCGCGCGGCTCGGCCCCGCCCTCGATACGATCCTCCGCCAGCATGCCTATCCGCGGCCCGTCAGCCGGCTGCTCGGCGAGGCGATGGCGCTGTCGGCGGCGGTCGGATCCTCGCTCAAGTTCGACGGCGTCTTTTCGGTCCAGGCCAAGGGCAACGGGCCGGTGAAGCTGCTGGTCGTCGACATGACCTCGGCAGGGCATCTTCGCGGCTACGCCCAGCTCGCTGGCAGGCCGATCGCGGCCGACGAGCGGCGCCTCGACCACCTGATCGGCAAGGGCCAGCTTGCCTTCACCGTCGACCAGGGGCCGGACACCGAGCGATACCAGGGCATCGTCGAGCTCGGCGAGGACACGCTCGCCGGCGCCGCCGACCACTACTTCAAGCAGTCCGAGCAGCTGAGCACGCGGCTGATCCTGGCCTCCGGCCTGGGAACCGCCTGGCGCGCGACCGCGCTGATGGTCCAGCGCCTGCCCGGCGAGAGCGAAGATCCCGACGCCTGGAACCGGACGCTGCATCTTCTCGACAGCCTGACCGAGGACGAGCTGCTCGACCCGGAGCTCAGGGCCGAGGATCTGCTCTATCGCCTCTTCCACGCCGAGGGCGTCCGCGTGTTCTCGCCGCGGCCCGTCGAAGCCAAGTGCCGCTGCACGCGCGAGCGGGCCGAGGGGGCGCTCCGCCTGGTGCCCGAGTCGGATCTTCCCGACCTGATGGTCGACGGCCGGTTCATCGTCACCTGCCAATTCTGCAATGCCAGCAACATCTTCTCTGAAGAGGACGTGCGGCAGCTCAGGGCGGGCTAAATTCCGCCACGGTAACGAGGTATGGTTTTCCGGGAACGGCCCCAGGGCCGCCCGGGTTACCCGCCCAAGCATCCGGCAGACCGAGACGAGGCCCCAAGATGTCGAAGATGTCGCTCCTGAAGAAGCTAGCCCTCCTCGCCGTCGTCGTCCTCCCCGCCGCCTGCGCCGCGCCGCCGCCGGTGCGCCTGCCCGACATGACCTTCACCGACCGGCCGCGCTTCCTGCTCGATGTCGCCGAAATCCGCGTCGTCGACCAGTACCAGCCGACCTTCCGCCTGCCGAATGTCGAGCACCAGGCGCCGGTGCCGCCGGCCAAGGCGATCGAACGCTGGGCTCGCGACCGCCTCGTGCCCGTCGGCAATACCGGCAACGCCGTCGTCACCATCAAGGACGCGCGCATCATCGAGAGCTCGCTCCGCGTGACGCCGGGCGTGCAGGGCGTGTTCACCAAGGATCAGGCCGCCCGCTACGACGCCTTCGTCGACGTCTCGATCGAGATCAAGCCGACCAACATCAATATGCCCGAAGGCAGCGCCAGCGCGCGCGCCGAGCGCAGCCGGTCGGTGCCCGAAGGCATCTCGCCGAACGAGCTCGACCGCGTGCTCTACGAGCTGGTGGAAGGCGTGATGCGCGATCTCGACGTCCAGCTCGACGCCAACGTCCAACGCTTCCTGGCGCCCTACATCAAGGGGACGCGCTAGCGGCCTTCGAAGCCGGCGAGGAACGCCGCCGCGTTCGCGCCGAGGCTCGCGGAAAGGTAGCCGCCCTCCTGGATCAGCACGGTCGGGAGAGCCAGGCGGGCGATCTCGCGCGCCATTCGCCGGAAGCCTTCGGTCGTGATGTTGAGGATGCCGAGCGGATCGTCGGCTGACGCATCGAGGCCGAGGGAGACCAGCAGCACCGATGGCCCATAGGCACGGATGCGCGCGAGCGCCCGGTCGAGCGCCGGCATGTAGGCGTCGTCGTCGGTGCCCGGCGGCAGCGGGATGTTGAACGTGCTGCCCGCCCCTGCCCCTTCGCCGATCTCGTCGGCATAGCCCGCGTAGAACGGGTAGTAGACGGCGGGATCGGCATGCAGCGAGACGAACAGCACGTCCGGCCGCCGCCAGAAAATGCCCTGCGTTCCGTTGCCGTGGTGGACGTCGACGTCGAGGATCGCCACCTGTCCCTTCGCCTTGGCGACGACGTCCGCCGCGACCGCGACGTTGTTGAGGAAGCAGAAGCCGCCCGACTGGTCGGCATAGGCGTGATGTCCGGGCGGCCGGCAGAGCCCGTAGGCGACGCGCTCGCCCGCCAGCACCGCGCCGGTCGCCGCCAGCGCGCAGTCGACGGCGGCGAGGCAGCCCTCCCAGGTGCCGTCGTCGACCGGGCAGGCCGTGTCCGCCTGGTACCAGCCGGCGCGCGCCACCGGATGCGGCGAGACATGCGCCATGTTCCGGCCGGGATGCACGTTCGGGATGATCGCGGCCGAGGCGCCGGGAAGCGCCCGCCACGCCTTGTAGCCGTCCTTGAGGAACGCGAGGTAGCCGGCGTCGTGAACGGCCTCGACGGCCGCCGTACCGTGACGCTTAGGCGCTTCGATGCGATGGCCGGCCTCGGTCAGCGCCTTCAGCATGACTTCGGCTCGCTCCGGCTTCTCCGGACTCTCGACCACCTGGCCGCGCATGATGAAGGTCTTGGGGAAATGCCGGGCATGGTCCGGCGAATGAAAGACGCGCATGGCGTCGAGAGTATCGAGCGGCCACAATGAACGCCAGCGGAGGACTCTGATGAAGCGGAACCTGGCGATCGACGGAAGCCGGCTGTGGGCAAGCCTGATGGACATGGCGAAGGTCGGCGCGACCGCGAAGGGCGGCAATGCGCGCCTCGCCGCATCGGATCTCGACCGCGACGGCCGCGATCTCTTCGTCGGCTGGGCCAAGGAAGCCGGCTGCACGGTCTCGGTCGACCGCATCGGCAACATCTTCATCCGCCGCCCCGGCAAAGATCCGAAGCGGGCGCCGGTGGTGACCGGAAGCCATCTCGACACCCAGCCGACCGGCGGCCGCTTCGACGGCGTCTACGGCGTGCTGGCCGGGCTGGAGGTGATCCGTACGCTGAACGACCACAAGATCGAGACCGAGGCGCCGGTCGAGGTCGCGGTCTGGACCAACGAGGAGGGCTCGCGATTCTCCCCTGCGATGATGGGCTCGGGGGTCTTCGCAGGGATCTGGCCGGTCGAGGAGATCGAGGCCAAGCAGGACGTCGACGGCAAGCGGCTCGGCGACGAGCTCAAGCGCATCGGCTACGCCGGCCCGGAAAAGGTCGGAGGCCGCCCGTTCGCCGCCTATTTCGAGGCTCATATCGAGCAGGGGCCGATCCTCGAGGCCGAAGGCAAGACCGTCGGCGTCGTAACCGGCGCTCAAGGCCAGCGCTGGTACGAGATCACGGTGACCGGTCAGGAGGCGCATGCCGGGCCGACGCCGATGGCCCGCCGCAAGGACGCGCTGGTCGGCGCGTCGCGCATGATCGACGCGGTCAACCGGATCGGCCTCGCGCATCCGCCGAACGCCTGCGCGACGGTGGGCTTCATCCAGTCGAGCCCGAACAGCCGCAACACCATCCCTGGAAAGGTCTTCTTCACCGTCGACTTCCGCCATCCCGACGACGCGACGCTCTCGCGGATGGATGCGGAGCTCAAGTCATCCTGCCGCGAGATCGCGGCAAAGATCGGCCTCGGGGTCGAGGTGAAGGACTTCTGGTATTTCCCGCCGACGCCATTCGATGCGGCTTGCGTCGATGCGGTCCGGACCGCGACCGAACGACTGGGCTATCCGTCGCGCGAGATCGTTTCGGGCGCCGGCCACGATGCGGTCTATATCGCGCGCGTGGCGCCGACCGCGATGATCTTCGTGCCGTGCGAGAACGGCATCAGCCACAACGAGGTCGAGAACGCGAAGCCGGAGGACCTGGCCGCCGGCTGCAACGTGCTGCTGAGCGCGATGCTCGAGCGTGCCGCAGCCGGCGCCTGATCTCCGGGCTCGCCGCTAGGCGGCGCGGATCTTCGCCAGGAACGAGCCGACCTCCGAGCGGAGGACCTCGCCCTGCTTCGCCAGGTCGTTGGCGGAGTCGAGCACGCCGCTCGACGCCTTGCCGGTCTCGGCGGCGACTTGGTTCACGACCGCGATGTTCGCCGACACCTCGCGCGTTCCTTCGGCGGCCTGCAGCACGTTGCGCGAGATTTCCTGGGTCGCGGCCCCCTGCTCCTCGACCGCCGAGGCGATCGCAGTGGAAATCTCATCGATCCGGCCGATCACCTGGGTGATGCTCTCGATCGCCTTGACCGACAGTCCGGTGACCGACTGCATCTCGGCGACCTTGGCCGCGATCTCCTCGGTCGCCTTGCCCGTCTGAGTGGCGAGCGACTTGACCTCGGACGCCACCACCGCGAACCCGCGGCCGGCCTCGCCGGCGCGCGCCGCCTCGATCGTCGCGTTCAGCGCCAGCAGGTTGGTCTGCGAGGCGATCTGGTTGATGAGGCTGACGACGTCACCGATCTTCTGAGCGGAAACGGCGAGGCCTTCGATCTGGCGGTTGGTCGACGCCGCCTCCTTGACGGCCTGCTGGGCGATGCGCGCCGACTCGGTGACCTGGCGCGAGATCTCGCGGATCGAGCTCGACAGCTCCTCGGAGGCCGAGGCTACCGTCTGCACGTTGGTTGTCGCCTGCTCGGACGCGGCGGCGACGGCCGTCGACTGACGTTCGGTCTCGTCGGCGGTCGCCGCCAGCGTCTGGGCGGTCGACTGCATGTCGCACGATGCGGTGGAAAGGGCTTTCAGCAGCTCGACCGTCGAGCCTTCGAAGGCCGAGACGTACTGCTCGATGGCGACGGCGCGCGCCGCCTTGCGCTTCTCCTCGGCCCGCTGCTGGGCGGCGAGTTCGTCGGCCTTGATCATGCCTTCCTTGAACACCTGGACGGCCTGGGCCATCTCGCCGATCTCGTCGCGGCGGTCGGCATCGGGAACGGCCACGGTTCTGTCTCCGCCGGCGAGCAGGCGCATCGCCTGTGTCATCGATCCGAGCGGGCCCACGATGCCGCCGACGACGAGGAAGAGGACGGTCCCGGTGCCGGCGAGGACGGCCAGGGTCAGCGCGGACGCGGTCAGGAACGCGATCCGCGCCCGGTCGATGATGCTACCGCTGAGGGCCGCGAGGCCCGCAGTCAGCTGGTCCTCGACCTTCTTCATCAGGTCGATGCGCGCGGTGGCCGTGCGGAACCAGTAGGCGCTGTCGATTCCGCCAAGGGCCTCGCCCTGTGCGGTTTCGAGGGCAACTTTCCGCATCCGCATGGTCTCGGTGACCGCGTCTCCGGTGAGTGTCTCGTTGAGGAGCGAGATCTCTGCCGTTCGGGCGTAGCGCCCGAACAGGCGGAGATAGGTGTCCTGCTCGGCAACGGCAGTGACGAAGCGGCGGAACTGCGCGGCATCGAAGGTGCCGGCGGCGAAGCCGACCGCGCCGGTCACCCGCTCCTGGGCGGCGCGCTCCTTGGCCTGGACGAGATTGCTGTAGGCGACCAGCGAAGTAGCGACGTCGGTGCTGGAGATGGCTTTGGACATCTCCTGGATCGTGCCGAGATAGTGCGTGATCGCGGTGGTGAAGAAATCGAGTGTTTCGGCCGGCGTGATCTCGAACCGGTCGACGCTGCGACGCACGTCGTCGAGCCGGGCGAGGGCCTGGTTGGCCTCCTCCAGGCGACGCGTCCAATCCGCGGCTCCGGCCCCCACGACGGCCTTGGAGCCGGCGGACAGCTCGGCGACGCGCTCCTGCGTGCGGGCGCGCTGCGCCGAGAGGTCCTGTCCCTGCTGGGCAGACTTGCTGCCGAGGAAGAGCGAAGTCGTGCCGCGCTCGCGCTGAAGCTCGTGCACGAGCCGACTGATGTCGGCGCCGACGCTGGCCATTTCGCGAACCCGTGTCATCTCGCCCATCGTCGACCATCGATCGACGATAAGGAACATCGCGGCGATGAGAAAGCACGCGAGCACGGGAGCGACCGCGAGCCAGAAGCGGTGGCGGATCTTGAGCGCCTTGAACATTTGTACGTCCTTCTTGACTGAGTCGGAGCAAACACCTCCGAGGTCAGCCTCCCTCGCATTCGGGACGTCGCACCCATCCGTTCGGACGGCCTGCCACGCACCTCATGCGCCCCGCCGCAATTAGAGAAGGAGTCGATTAAGGCCTCGTTAAGTTAGAGGCCGTCGCTTGTAATGTTTTGTATTCGAATGTCGCCCGATGCGACGCACCGCCTCACCTCAAGCGGCCGGCAGCCCAGACTGCGAGACCAAAAAGCACAAGCGCTCCCGCCTGGTGTGTCGCTGCCACCCCGATCGGCACCTGGAGGATGATCGTCAGGATGCCAAGACCCACCTGCACCATCGCCATGCCCGCCAGCAGGTCGAGCGGCGTCCGCTGAGCCGGCGTCAGCGGCAAGCGCCGGGCCGTCAGCCAGAACGCGACGATCGAGACCGCGACCGTTTTGGCGAGCCAGCGATGCAGGAACTGAACGGCGGCAGGCGTCGAGAAGAAGCTGGCAGCTCCGTCCGCGAGATAGACCTCGTCGGGGATCCAATGGTCGCCCATCGTCGGGAAGGTGTTGTAGACGAGGCCGGCGTCGAGGCCGGCGACCAGAGCGCCGGAGAGGATCAGCAGGAAAATCGCGGAGACCAGCACGACGGACAGGCGTCTGAGCCAGCGCGGCGCCGCCTGGCGTGAGATCGGCTGAAGACGTTCGGTCAGCGCCAGCAGGAGCCCATAGACGAGCACGGCGAGTCCGAGATGTGCCGCCAGCCGCCAATGGCTGACATGCGGATCGTCGACCAGGCCCGATGCCACCATCCACCAGCCGACGGCGCCCTGCATCGCGCCGAGCAGAAGCGCCAGCACGAGCCACGGCTTCAGCCAGACCGGAAGCTTGCCCTTCATCCAGAACCAGGCGAGCGGGAGCGCGAAGACGAGGCCGATCAACCGGCCCCAGAGGCGGTGGATGTACTCCCACCAGAAGATGCCCTTGAAGTCCTCGAGGCTCATCCACGAGTTCAGCTTCTGGAACTCGGGCGTCTGCCGGTATGCCGCGAACATCCTCTGCCAGTCCGCGTCGGTCAGCGGCGGCATCGTGCCGACCAGCGGCCGCCATTCGACCATCGAGAGGCCGGACTCGGTCAGGCGCGTGATCGCCCCGATCACCGCCATGGCGAAGATCATCGCCGCTGAAATCTGAAGCCAGACGATGACTGGGCGAAGGGAAGCCTCGGACATGGCCGCACTATGAGGAGGGGCTTCGGCCTTCGCCAGAGCGACCAAGCGTCGCGCTCTCGCATTTTCGCCGTTTTCGAGCAGGGAATTTTCCGACGCCGCGTCAAAAGAGACGGAAATCGCCCCCGAATCGGGGTGACGGCCCCTATATTTCGCTGTACCTCGTGCCTTCCCACCGCGGATGTCTGCTTGTGACCGAGACGCTTCAGCTCGCCGACGGCTTTGCCTTTTCCGACCTCTACGCCCGCGACGGCCTCGTCCGCCTGGACGGCCGCTTCTGCGCGCATCTCAAGGACGTGGACGCTGGCCTGTTCAACCGGCTGATGGCCGCGCGCGCCGAGCCCGACAAACTCGACGCCAAGGATGAATCGCAGCTCGTCATCGATCTGGCGCCGCACATCGAGGACTTCACCTCGGGCCTGTTCAGCATCCGCGAGGAAGCACGCGCTCTCGCCGCCCGGCACGATGCACTGGCGCCGCTCTACGAGGTGAAGCGGCAGTTCGTGCAGCGCCGTGCCGTCAAGGACATCGGGCCGGAGGCGGCGGCGGCCCTCGACGGCGCCGCGCTGACCCGCAATCTCGAGGCGCTGATCGGCGGCACGCTGACCGAGGACAGCTATGCCGCTTCCGTCCTCGCCTGGCTGACAGACGCGACGGCGAACGCGGACGCGCTCGACGTGGCCAAGAAGTACGCGGCCTGGGCCGTGCAGGCGCCGGCGGGCAAGGCCAAGCACGGCCGCGGCGTCCTCTTCCGCGTGCCGCGCAAGCCCGACCCGATGCACCTGGTGCCGGCCGAGACCGTGGTCATCGACGGCGTCGAGATGCTGCGCCTTGATCCGCACCACTGGCGTCGGCGCGACGGCTTCGGCCTGACCGACGCCGGCACGGACCTCAAGGGTGCATTGGATCAGGCCAACTACTGCATCTGGTGCCACAACCAGGGCAAGGACAGCTGCTCGAAAGGCCTCCGCGACCGCAAGACCGGGCAGTTCCAGAAGAGCCCCTTCGGCGTGACGCTGGCCGGCTGTCCGCTCGAGGAGAAGATATCCGAGATGAACCTGGTGAAGAGCCAGGGCATTTCGATCGGGGCGCTCGCGATCGTCGCGATCGACAACCCGCTCTGTGCTGCGACCGGACACCGCATCTGCAACGACTGCATGAAGGCCTGCATCTACCAGAAGCAGGATCCGGTCGACATTCCGCAGGTCGAGACTCGCACGCTCAAGGACGTGCTTTCGCTTCCCTGGGGCTTCGAGATCTACGGCCTGCTGACACGATGGAACCCGCTCAACATCCGCCGGCCGCTGCCGAAGCCTGAGAGCGGCTACAAGGTGCTGGTGGTCGGTCTCGGCCCCGCCGGCTTCAATCTCTCGCACCACCTGATCAATGACGGGCACGCCGTCGCCGCGATCGACGGTCTCAAGATCGAGCCGCTGCCGGCAGAAATCTCAGGCGTCGAGCCGCCGGGCAAGCGCGTGCCGTTCAAGGCGATCCGCGACATCTCGATGCTGACCGAGAAGCTCGACCAGCGCGCGATGGCGGGCTTCGGCGGCGTGGCCGAGTACGGCATCACGGTCCGCTGGGACAAGAATTTCCTCAAGATCGTCCGCCTGCTGCTCGAACGGCGGTCGCAGTTCGCCATGTATGGCGGCGTGCGCTTTGGCGGCACGCTGACCGTCGACGGCGCCTTCGAGCTCGGTTTCGACCACATCGCGCTCTGCATGGGCGCGGGGCGCCCGACGATCGTTCCGATGAAGCACGGGCTCGCCCGCGGCGTGCGCGCCGCGTCCGACTTCCTGATGGGCCTGCAGCTGACCGGTGCGGCCAAGGTCGACAGCGTCGCCAACCTGCAGATCCGCCTGCCGGTCGTGGTCATCGGCGGCGGATTGACCGCGATCGACACGGCGACCGAGGCCCGCGCCTACTACCCGCTGCAGGTCGAGAAGTTCAGGAAGCGCTACGAGTCATTGGTCGCGGAAGAGGGAGAGGCCCATGTCCGCGCCGGCTGGACCGCCGAGGAAGCCGAGGTCGCCGAGGAGTTTCTGGCCCATGCCAAGGCGCTGGCGGCTCCCGGCGCCGACAAGGACAGGCTGATCGACGAGTGGGGCGGCGTCACCATCGCCTATCGCCGCCGTCTGATCGACGCGCCGAGCTATACGCTGAACCACGAAGAGGTGGAGAAGGCGCTCGAGGAGGGAATCCGCTTCGCCGAGAACCTGTCTCCGGTCGAGGTCGAGCTCGACCTGAACGAGCACGCCCGCGCCGTCGTCTTCGAGCGCGACGGCACCTCGGTGCGCCTGCCCGCCCGCGCCGTGCTGATGGCCGCGGGCACCCAGCCCAACACCGTGCTCGCGCGCGAGATGGAAGGCAGGATCGAGCTCGACGGCAAGTACTTCCGCACCATCGACGAGGACGGGCAGCCGGTCACGCCGGAACACGTGTCGAAGCCGGAGACGCCGCACGTGCTGCTGGCGATCGAGCCGGACGGCCGCGCGCTCAGCTTCTTCGGCGACCTGCACCCGACCTTCGCCGGCAACGTCGTGAAGGCGATGGGCGGCACAAAGCAGGGCTATCCCGTGGTGAGCCGCACGCTGGCGAAGCGCGCGCCAACCAAGGTGAGACCCGATGAGATGTTCGCCGCGCTCGACGACGGGCTTAGGGCGCGCGTGCACGCGATCCATCGGCTGACGCCCAACATCGTCGAGATCGTGGTCAAGGCGCCGTTTGCGGCCGAGGCCTTCCATCCGGGCCAGTTCTACCGGCTGCAGAACTACGAAACCAAGGCGCGCCGCGCCGGCTCGACCCTGTTGACCATGGAAGGCCTGGCCGTCACCGGCGCCTCTGTCGACCGCACGCAGGGTCTCGTCTCGACCATCGTGCTCGAGATGGGCGGATCCTCCGACCTCTGCGCGGAACTGGAGGCCGGCGAGCCGGTGATCCTGATGGGTCCGACCGGCATGCCGACCGAGACGCCGGCCGGCGAGACCGCGATCCTGATCGGCGGCGGCCTCGGCAACGCGGTGCTGTTCTCGATCGGCGCGGCGCTCCGCGCGCAGGGCTCGAAGGTGCTCTACTTCGCCGGCTACAA
>CAZZLX010000040.1:0-14333 GCA_964655235.1 uncultured Rhizobium sp. | reverse complement strand
CAGCGCACCAGCGGCTCGTGCTTGGCGAGCGTCCGGGCGGCCCGGCGGGAGATCGTGTAGACCTCTCCCGCCACCTCGCGGGCCGGATCGAGCGCCTTGATCGAAGGCGGCAGCACGCAGTTGCCGTTGCCCATGCCTTTCAGCACGTCGTGTACTGCGGACGCGTAGCAGCGCAGCAGGCGGTCCGAGAGGCCGGTCGTCGTTTTCTTGCGCGCCGCCATGTCCGCGTTATCCTCTCCTTAGATCGCGATCGGCGAGGCATTAAGAAGGGCGCGCATGACGGCCGTCAAGCAGAGCGCGGAAGCGCGCGGACCGGCGCGCCTGATCGGCATTGACTGGGGGACGACGAGCTTCCGCGCCTATCTGATGGGTGCAGGTGGCGCGATCCTCGACCGGCGGGAATCCGCGGACGGTATCCTCGCTACGCAGGATTTCGACGCGACCTTCGAGCGTCATTGCGGTGCCTGGGCCGATGCGCATCCGGATTTGACGATCATCCTTTCGGGCATGATCGGCAGCCGACAGGGCTGGGTGGAGGCGCCCTACTGTCCTTGCCCGGCCGGCGCCGCCGAGATCGTCGCGAAGCTGACCCGCTATACGACATCGCGCGGCCGTACCATCGCCTTCGCACCCGGCCTCTCCTGGCGATCGCCGACCGGGGCCGATGAGGTCATGCGCGGCGAGGAGACCCAGATCCTAGGCGTCGCCGGTTCCGGCCGCCGGATCCTCGTGCTGCCGGGAAGCCACAGCAAATGGGCCGAGATCGTCGACGGCAGGGTCGTGCGCTTCGCCACGTTCATGACCGGAGAGGTTTTCGCGGCGACCTCTAAGCACACGATCCTGGGCCGACTGATGATCGGCGAAAGTCATGACCCGAAGGCCTTCGCCGCCGGCATCGCCGCCTCGGACGAGCCGGGCGGGTTGCTCCACCATCTCTTCCGTGTGCGCACCGGCGGTCTGTTCGAACGCTGGCCGGGCGAGGCGTTGCCGTCGCTGCTGTCGGGCCTCGTGATCGGGCACGAGATCCGTGGCGCCCGCGACTTCTTCGGCGTCGAGCAGGTGATCGTCGTCGGCGACGCTGGCCTGACCCAGCGTTACGTGGCTGCCTTGGGCGAGCTCGGAATCGCGGCCGAGATCGGACCCGCCGATGCGGCGGCGCGCGGCCTCATGATGATCGCCGGTCAGATGTCAGCGTCCGCACGCGTCGCAATAGGCTGAGACCTGATCCTACTTTTCCGGATGATCGACCGTGGGATGTGAGCAGGGATCTCCGGACTATAGCTCGCGTCCGTCCGCGTCGAAGAAGATCGACGACCCCAGGTTCACGTCGACCTTCCGGCCATCCCTTGCCAGGGGCAGGAGCAGCCGTTCGATCCGCACATGCTCGCGGTCCCAGTCGAAGACCGGTGCGCCCAGACGGCAGCTCACCCGGTGCTCCCGCACGCAGGCGGGATAGTCCGGATAGGGCTGCGCCAGGAAGAGGTTCGGGTGCGCTTCCTCCATCAGCATGCCGGTCAACTCCCGGTCTCCGGCGTAGAGCAGCCGCGTGCCGGCGAGGCGATAGCGGAACCGCAGCGGCTTCTCGATCACGTCCAGCATGAAGATGTTGGGAAGCAGGTGCGGTATGTCCGCCGCGTCGATCATCGATCGTGCCGGAAGCAGGCCCGGACTTGGCGCGCGCGACTGCCAATAGGCATGAAGCGCTTGTGTCTTCGGATGCCAGTTGGCGACATCGTCCATACGTGAATCATGCCGATGCCGGGCCAGGGCCTGGCAAGGGCAATCGCTCGGCATTTCTCCGGCATTTGGAGCAAACGCTTGCGGGCGATCCGCGTCCGCCGCATCTTGCGCTCCCGAACGCTTCCACTTCGAGGATGAGATGGCCGACGCCTTTGCCCGCTTTCGCCTGGACGGACGTGTCGCCGTGGTCACCGGGGCTGCTTCCGGCATCGGCTTCGCCAGCGCCCGGTCGCTCGGGCTCGCCGGCGCGCGCGTCGCGGTCTGCGACATCAACGCGGAAGGTGCGGAGAAGGCTGTCGCGGCGCTGAAGGCCGACGGCATCGAGGCAGTCGCCCAGGTCTTCGACGTCGCCGACGAGGCTCTTGTGGTGGCGGCGATCGCTGACGTTGCGAAGGTCTGGGGCCGGATCGACGTGCTGATCAACAATGCCGGTCTCGCCGCGCGCCAACCCTCGGAAGCGCTCGACCTCGCGACCTGGGAGAAGGTCCTCCGCATCAACCTCAACGGCTCGTTCCTCTGCGCGCGCGAGGCGGGCAAGGCGATGCTGGAGCGCAAGAGCGGCAGCATCGTCAACATCGCCTCGATCATGGGTCTGGTCGGCGGCGGGCTCTATCCGAACCTCGCCTACCATTCGACCAAGGGCGCGCTCGTCAACTTCACGCGGGCGCTCGCGGTCGAATGGGCCGCGCGCGGCGTGCGCGTCAACGCGGTGGCCCCGACCTTCGTCAAGACGCCGCTGACCGCGCGGCTGCTTTCGGATGCGCAGATGAAGGCGGCGATCGAGGGCATGACGCCGCTTGGACGGCTTGCCGAGGCCGAGGAGATCGCCGATGCCGTCCTTTACCTGGCCTCCGACGCGGCCGCGATGGTGACCGGCCATACGCTTCCCGTGGACGGCGGCTGGGTCGCCCGCTAGGCGGCGGATGGCGACTGAGATCGTCTGGAACCAGGCGACTGTCGCCGACTGGCGACGCCTCATCGACGGCGCCATCGGCGCCACTCTGCCGCAGTGTCTCGCCTACGCACAGGCGATGTTCGCGACCGAGCGTCAGCTCCCTCATTTCGGTGTGATTCACGACGGGAGCGGCGAGGTCGGCTGCGTGCTCGTCCTCGAACGCCGGGCGGCGCGATTCCTCAGCCGGATCTCGATTCATCGCGGGCCGCTCTGGCTGCGCCCGGACGTTCCACGAGAGACGATGTCTGAGGCTCTCGCATTGCTGCATCGGCGCTGGCCCGCCCGCCCCTGGCGGCGCATCTCGTTCATTCCTGAACTTCCGGCGGGCGCATCGAGCCACGCGCTGCTGAGCGAGGCCGGATATCGGCGCGTCGGCGACGGCTATCGATCGATCCTGATCGATCTGACCGTATCCGAGCCGGAGCGACGCCGGATGTTGCGTCCAACCTGGCGGCAGCGTTTGCGTGGCGCGGAGCGCAGCGGAGTCGAGGTGGAGATCGACCGCAACGGCAAGACGACGTTGCCCTGGCTGCTTCAGCGCACCGACATCGACCGCAAGCTCCGCGGCTATCGCGGCGCCTCGGGAAAGCTCGCGCTCCAGCTGATGCTTTCCGCACGTCCCGACGGCGGTGCGCTGGTACTGATCGCGAGCCATGCCGGCGAGCGGATCGCCGGCATCTTGACTGTCCGGCACGGCGACACGGCCACGTACCTGCTCGGTTGGAGCGGAGCCGACGGTCGGCGCCTGAATGCGACGCACCTCCTGCTCTGGCGCGCCATGGAGACGCTCGCCGCCGAGGGTGTCCGTCGCTTCGACCTGGGTGGCATCAATCCGGAGGAAGCGGCGGGCGTGACCGAGTTCAAGCGAGGCCTCCGGGGCCTCGAATATGAGCTGATCGGCACCTATACGTGATATAAATGGCCATGCTGACTTTCCTCCATACCGCCGAGTCCAACGTCGCGGCCGTCACCAGGCTTATGGCCGAACTGGCACCGGATATTCCGGTCCGCCACCACCTGCATCCCGAGCTTCTGGCCGAGGCGGTCAAGGCCGGGACGGTCACCGATTCCGTCGCTGCCGGCGTGCGCCAGCGGATGGCCGATGCCGCCAAGGACGCTTCCGTCGTCGTCTGCACCTGTTCGACCATCGGCGCGGTTGCCGAAGGGGCCAACGGCAGCTTTTCTGCGCCCGTGCAGCGCATCGACCGGGCGATGGCCGAGCTGGCGGTCTCCAGAGGCGGCCGCATCCTGGTTGCCGCCTGCGTCGCCTCAACCGTCGGTCCGACGTCGGACCTGATCGCCGACGTGGCGAGAAAAGCAGGGCGTCCGGCCGATATCCGCGTTGTCCTGATTGCTGAAGCCTGGCCCAAGTTTCTCGGCGGCGACGTCAAAGGCTACGAGGCAATGATCGTCGAGCGCCTGGAGAAGGAGCGGGGAGATGCCGAGGTGGTCGTGCTGGCGCAGGCCTCGATGGCCGGAGCCGCCGTCGAGGCCGATCGCCGGCTCGGCCTGCCGGTGTTGACCAGCCCCAGGCTCGGCATCGCCGCCGCCATCGCCGCGTGGCGGAAGGCCCGGAGCTGAGCCCCCGATGCCGGTCATCCAGTTCGGCGCGATGCAGCCACGCCTCAGAGAGCTCTATGCTTTCTGGGACGACCGGCGACAGAAGTCGGAAGGCAAGCTCCCGTCGATCATGAGGATCCACGCCGAGAGCCTGACACCTTGGCTCAAGAACCTGGTGATCATGACGGTCCGCCGCGAAGGGGAGTTCGTCTACCGCTACTATCCGAAGACCTTCGTCGAGCAGTTCGGCGTCGACATGTCGGCGCGCGACACGACCGAGCTTCCCGATGCGCAGCGCGCGCTTCTCGAGCACGAATACGACTACGTGCGCCAGAAGAAGCGGCCGACCTGGCGCGTCTATACCGGAGAGTTCGACAACGAGATCGTCACCTGGGAACGGCTGATCCTGCCTTTCGCCGCCGATGGCGAGACCATCGATACGCTGATGATCGGGGTATACGAGGCGAAGAACGCCGGCCTGTTCGAGATCGCTTAAGCCCTGATCGCTTTAGGGCCTGGCGCGCCCGGCCTGCATCATTTCCGCGCCGATCCTCAAGAACGCCATCCGGAACGGGATCGAGACGTCCGGCAGCATCGGTTTGCCCATAACGTCCTCCATCGCCTTGAACAGGCATGTGACGAAGGCTTCGAAGTGTTTCGGCTCGATCGGGAAGGGTCCGTGCTGCGGCCCCAACGCGCGCGCGGGTCCCGCGACGTCATGCCATTCCGGCAGGTTCTTCAGCAGCACGCCGAGGGTCTTCACCAGCTTCCGGTTCTGCTCGACCATGTCCTTCGGGAACCACTCGCGCACCTCCGGCGCGATGGTGAAGAGGTGGCTGTAGAAGGCGCGGGCGAACTCGGGCCCCTTGCCTTTGCGGATCATGCTGTCGAAGGCCGCGCGGACGAGCTTCGCCTCGTCGTGGCCCATCACGAGGAAATCGTCCATCGAACCGCCTTCAGGTCGGCAGCTTCGCGCGGGACAGCGGGCCGCCGACATGCGGTGAGAGCGGTGCGCCGAGCGGCATGCCGCTGTCGGGCCGGCGCTTGAACGGAAGTTCGACCGACTTCGGGATCGGGCAAGCATAAGGCTGGCCGGCCATGCGTTCCTTGAGCTCGGCCTTGGCCGCGGCCAGCAATGCCGGATCCTCTATCGCGTCGATCGCGGTCGCCGCCATCGCCTTCGCGGCGTGGACCATGCCCTTGTGCGCGGCCGGCAGCTTGCCCTGCGTGACCAGCTGCCAGGAGTGTCCCGGCGTCCCGATCGCGAAGCAGGCACCCCAGGCCTGGACCGTGGGTGTAACCAGCGAGACGTCGCCCACGTCGGTCGATCCGAACAGCACCTGCGGCGTGCCGTCGAAGGGGAGGATGTCGTCGTGCATGATGTTCGGGTACTTCGACAGGCCGGCCGAGCGGATGCTGGACGTGATGTCGGCAGCGGTCAGCGCCGCCTTCCTGAGCTTGTCGGCGAAGGCGCGGTCGTCGTCGTCGAACGGCGTCGCGCCGAGCTTCTGGGCGTTTCTGTGCAGCGCCATCTCGAGCGCGGTATTGGGCAGCACGTTGGAGCAGGCCTTGTCGAAATCGACCACGGCCTGCGTCTCGGTCATCAGCGCGGCACCTTCGGCGATCTTCTTCACGCGCTCGAACAGCTCGACGGTTTCAGCGACCTCGGGCGCGCGGACGAGGTAGAGCACCTCGGCCTTCGCCTGCACGACGTTCGGCGAGATGCCGCCGGTATCGGTGATGGCGCAATGGACGCGGGCGTCCGGTGACATGTGCTCGCGCATGTAGTTGACGCCCACGTTCATGAGTTCGACCGCGTCTAGCGCGCTGCGGCCGAGATGGGGCGATCCCGCGGCGTGCGCGGCGCGGCCGGTGAAGCGGAAATAGGCCTGGATATTGGCGAGCGAGCGCACCGACATGACGCCGAAGAAGTTGCCGGGATGCCAGGTCACGGCACAGTCGAGGTCGGCGAACATGCCCTCGCGCGCCATGAAGGTCTTGCCGGAACCGCCTTCCTCCGCCGGGCAGCCGTAGTAGCGGATGCGGCCGGGAATCTTGTTGGCCTTGAGATAGTCCTTCACCGCGGCGGCGGCGAGCAGCGCGCCGCAGCCGAGGAGGTTGTGGCCGCAGCCCTGGCCGTTGGGACCGCCGGCGGAGATCTTCTCGGTCACGCCGGACTTCTGGCTGAGGCCCGAGAGCGCATCGTACTCGCCGAGGAACCCGATCAGCGGGCCGCCTTCTCCCGCCTCGGCCTCGAAGGCGGTCGGGATGCCGGCGACGCCGGACTTCACCTTGAAGCCTTCCTTCTCCAGCGCCTCGATCTGCGCCTGGACCGACTTCTCTTCCTGGTAGCGAAGCTCAGCCAGGTCCCAGACCTTGTCGCTGAGCGCGATATAAGCCGGGGTCTTCCCTTCGATCAGGGAGACGATGCGCTGAATGTCCTGCATGGAAATCGGGTCCTTGAGTCCGGCGGGGCTCCGACCATAGCGCCGGACCGCCCCCGGAACCAACCCCGGGCGACGGTCAGCGCGACGCCTTGGTTTCGTAGGCGCGATGCAGATCGCTCTCGAGCTGCGAGGCGCGCGTGCCCAGATTGCGGAGATGGCTCGTATATGCCAGCACCAGCGCCCTCAAGACCGGCTCGGCGCTGGCCAGGACGCGATCGAAAACCTTCTGGTCGATGATCAGCGCGATGGTCTTGGCGGTGGCGGAAACGGTGGCGCTGCGGGGCGATTTGTCGATCAGCGCCATCTCGCCGACGATTGCTCCCGCGCCGAGGGTGTTGAGGACGATCCGGCGGCCGTCGACCATCTTCGAGACCTCGACGGTGCCGCTCTCGATCAGGTAAGCGGCCGCCGCCGTGTCTCCTTCCTTGAGCAGCACGTCGCCGGGAACGAACGTCACGGCCTGGAACTTGTCGACCATCGGGTGCTCCCCTAGAGGCTCCGGATCGCCGTGGCGAGGCGACGGTAGTCGTCCATCTCGTTGTAGAGCTGGGCTGAGATACGGACCCAAAGCCCGTCGGCGAGCGCGTTGACCGGCACGTCGATCCGGTGATCCTGCCACAGCTTGAGCCGAATATCCGGCGGGGCGCCGGTCGAGAGCGGCAGCTTGATCATGCGCATCGAGCCGGCGAGCGATGACGGCGAGCCGAGCCGGGTCTTCCACGCGTCGGCGAGATACGTGCCGGCCTCGTCGGCAAGAGCGCGGTTGTGGGACTTGATGCGGCTGTCGCCGAAAGTCTGGCGGAAGGCCAGCGCAGCGGGCACCGCCAGGTACGACGACGGATCGCGCGTCCCAGTCCAGTCGAACTCGGCAATGAAGCCTTTGCCGAGTCCATGCGAGACGACCGGCGGGTGAAGCCAAGACTGATGCTCGCGCTTCGCCCAGAGGAATGCGGCCCCTTTGGGAGCCGCGAGCCATTTGTGGCAGTTCCCGGTGTAGAAGTCGGCGCCGAGCGTGGCGAGGTCGAGGTCCACCTGGCCGGGAGCATGGGCGCCATCGACCAGGACCAGCGCGCCGACATCGCGCGATAGGGCGATCAGGCGTTGGACAGGCATGACCACCGCCGTCGCGGAGGTGATGTGGTCGAGAAGGACGAGGCGCGTGCGTGGGCTCAATCCGGTCTTGAACGCCTCGACGATCGAGTCGCCGTCATCTTCGACCGGAAAGGGAAGGGCGATCTCGACCACCTTGGCGCCGACGCGTCCCGCCTCGTAGCGAGCGATGTTCTTCACCGCGTTGTAGGTCTGGTCGTTGATCAGGATTTCGTCGCCGGCTTTGAGGTCGATCGACCCGAGCACCGACTGCATGCCCGCCGTCGCGTTGTCGACGAAGACGACGTCGTCGGCGTCCGCCCCGAGATATCCGGCGAGCTCGGCCGCGGCGGCACGCATGCGTCCGGGCAGCTGGCGGGTGAAGAAGTCGCCGATCGTCCTTTCCATCTCCTGGCGGACGGTGTCCTGGGCGGCGAGAACAGGCTTCGGCGTGGCGCCGTAGCTGCCGTGGTTCAGATGCGCGGCGCTCCAGTCGAGCGTCCAGAAATGGCGGACGGCCTGGCCGAACTCGGACACGGGGACTCCTTTAGAGAGACCGGCGAGAGGCGAGTGCCGCCTCCTCGGCATGGATACGGACGGCGAGCAGGATCAGATTGGCGGCGGAGAAGATCAAGGCGATCCCGACGGCTCCGAACGCAAGCGGCAGGACCGCGATCTCGGCCGCAACGACGACATAATTGGGATGCCGGAGCCAGCGGTAGGGGCCTCGGCGGACCAGCGGCACGTCCGGCAGCGTCAGGATCCGCGTGGTCCAGAACCTGCCGAGGCTTCCGACGATCCAGATCCTGAGGGCCTGCAGGGCTAGGAATAGACCGATCAGGGCGCCATGGGGCACCGTTTCGGGCGGCACCGCCAGCAGGATTGTCGCGAGCCAGCCGGCATGCAGCAGGATGAATAAAGGATAGTGGCCTCGCCCGGCCTCGACCGCCCCGGCTTCCCGGAGCCGGCGTTCGTTCCGGCGTGACCAAGCAAGTTCGCAAAGCCGTTGGGCCGCGACCAAGCCGACTACGACGTGGAGCCAGCTCATACCGGACCGAGCGCGAGGAAGCCGGCCGTAAATCCGGGTCCGAGCGCCGTCATCAGGATCCGTCCGGTCCATGGTCGAAGCCGGTCCAGGACGAACAGCACGGTCGGGGCGGACATGTTGCCGAAGTCTCGGAGGACCGAGCGCGCTTCCGGCAAGGGCCGATGGAATACGTCCTCGAGCGCGTCGATTACCTTGGCGCCGCCGGGGTGGGCCGCGATCGCATCGAAGTCGGGAAGCGCTAAGCGGTGGCGGCCCAGGAAAGCGGACAGCGCCGGCGCGAGGTCTTCGCGGATCAGCTTAGGGATGTCGCGCGAGAAGCGGACGCCGAAGCCGTCGTCGCCGATATCCCAGCCCATGACGTCGAGGCTGTCGGGAAAGCTGTGCTCTCCCCAAGGACCGATTGTCGGACCGGTGCCGTGGGTCGAGATCACCGCGGCGGCGGCGCCGTCGCCGAACAGCGCGGTCGCGACGATGTTGGCCGGTGATGCGTCGGCAGGCCTGAAGGTGAGGCCGCAAAGCTCGACCACGACGCAGAGGATCCGCGAGCCCGGCTCGGCGAGCGCCATGGCCGCGGCGCGCGCGAGACCCAGGACGCCGCCGGCGCAACCGAAGCCGAACACAGGAAGACGTCGCAGGTCGCGCCGAAGCCCCAGCCGTTCCTGCAGCAAGGCATCGAGGGACGGCGTGGCGATGCCCGTGGTCGAGACGACGACCAGTCCGTCGATGTCGCCCAATGCCAGTCCGCAATCCGCTAGTGCCAGACGTATCGCTCGCTCCACCAGCACGAGGGCTTCATCGACATAGAGGCGCGAGCGTTCTTCCCATCCATGCGGCGCCATGTACCAGTCGATGGGGACGCAGGAGTGTCGCTTGGCGATGCCGGCGTTGCCGTAGATCTGCGCAAGCCGCGCGAACGCCTCGGTCCGGCCTGCGAACAACTGCGCGGCACGGAGCCCGACTGCATCCTGATCGAGAACGTGCTCGGGTACCGATGTGGAAAGGGCGAGAAGACGGGGCGACATTGGGGCATTCCTCGTGCTTGGGCACCGTCGATGCCCCCGCATTCCCATCCGGCCGGATGGCGATGGCGCCTTTCGAACCGAACATAGTTTAACGCGACTTACAAGGGCGGCCTCGAGCGTCACACCTCTGTGACAGCAGTCACAGCTTTATACGTAGCGAGACAACACGATGGCGCAGTTTCCTTGGGACATGAGCCATGACTTCAACACGCTGCGTCTACGAACTGCTCCCGACATTGTGTCGGAGCACGGTCGCGAGCTGGATCGCCGGCGTCGGCCTCTGGGCGACGGCGCTCGTCCTTCTCTCGATCCCGTAAGGGCCCGGGGCTTCGCGCTCGCGCCCGCAGCTCGGACCGACTCCATCGGTCATGCCGTGTGGGCCTCGGCGGTTCGCGCGCGTCGGCTGGGCGGCACCGTCGCCCTGGTCCAGGATGATCACGATGACGCACTGCTCGATGATCGGCCCGGCCACGCGGTGGTCACGGCATGGCTTGCGGGCTTGAGCCTCTGGGCGATCGTGCTCTTCCTAATCAGCATGGAGTAGGGCATAAGCTGTCGGAGGAATGACCGACAGCGCCTTCGAGCCGCCCAAGGCTCCCCGGTTCCATCAGAGCATTGGACGACGCCTGCGCGGCTGGCTGGTTGCGGGGATTCTCGTCGTCGTCCCGCTGGCCCTGACCGCCTATATCGTCTGGGAGCTGATCGGCTACTTCGACTCGCTGGTCGAGCGCTGGATTCCCTCCCAGCTCAATCCCGGCACCTACCTTCCCTTCAAGATCCCAGGCTACGGCGTCGTTGTGGTCGCGGTCGGGCTGACGCTGATCGGAGCGGTCACCGCGAGCCTGATCGGCCGATGGGCCGTCGGCATCGGCGACCGGATCATCGCGCGCACGCCGCTGGTAAGCGGTATCTACGGCGCCATCAAGCAGATCGTCGAGACTGTCTTCGCCCAGAAGTCGGAGACCTTCCGTCAGGTCGTCCTGGTCGAATACCCGCGCCGCGACTCCTGGACCATCGCCTTCGTCTGCGGCCAGACCCACACGGAGGTCGTGCGCGAGGTCGGCGAGGAGCTGGTGCCGGTCTATGTGCCGACGACGCCGAACCCGACCTCTGGCTTCCTGCTCTTTGTGCCGAGGGCGCAGCTGAAGCCGCTCAAGATGACGGTCGAGGAGGCGCTCAAGCTGATCGTCAGCCTCGGCATCGTGCTTCCGCCCGACCGCGGCCTTGACCAGCCCACGGGTCAGCCGGACCTGAGATAGCGGACGGCGGTGTCCTGCTCGAACAGATAGAGCAGCGTGCGGAGCGCCTTGCCGCGCTCGCTTTCGAGTTCGGGGTCTTTCGCTAAGATCAGCTTAACATCGTCGGCGGCCACGGGCAGCAGATCGCTGTGCACCTCGAGGTCGGCGGTGCGAAACTCCGGCATGCCGCTCTGGCGCTTGCCCAGAACCTCGCCGGCGCCGCGCAGCTTCAGGTCCTCCTCGGCGATGCGAAAGCCGTCGTCGGTCTCGCGCAGCGTCGCGAGGCGCGCCTTCGCCGCCTCGCCAAGGGGCGTCTGGTAGAGCAGCAGGCAGGTTGCCGGCTTGTCGCCACGGCCGATGCGTCCGCGTAGCTGGTGCAGCTGGGCGAGACCGAAGCGCTCCGCGTGCTCGATCACCATGACGGTCGCCGCCGGCACATCGACGCCAACCTCGATCACGGTGGTCGCGACCAGCAGCTTGGCGATGCCTTCCGAGAAGGCGCCCATCGCCTTGTCCTTCTCGCCAGATTTGAGGCGGCCGTGGACCAGCGCCACGCGGTCGGCGCCGAAACGTGCGGCGAGCTCGGCGTGGCGCACCTCGGCGGCGGCCGTCTCGTCCATCGGGCTGTCGGGGTTGTCCTCGATCAGCGGGCACACCCAGAACACCTGCCCGCCGGCCGCCATCGCGCGGCCGACGGCGTCGATCACTTCCGAGAGCCGGTCGAGCGGCACCGTACGCGTATCGACGGGCTTCCGGCCGGCCGGCTTCTCGGTGAGCCGGGAGACGTCGAGGTCGCCATAGGCCGCCAGCATCAGGGTGCGCGGGATCGGGGTCGCCGTCATCGCCAGCACGTCGACCGCCTTGCCCTTCGATGACAGCTCGACCCGCTGGTCGACGCCGAAGCGGTGCTGCTCGTCGACCACGGCCAGCGCGAGGTCGCGGAAGGCGACGCCGTCCTGCACGAGTGCATGCGTGCCGACCGCGATCGGGATCGAGCCGTTCTCGAAGCCGGCCAGGATCTCGTCGCGCTTCTTGCCCTTGTCTCGTCCCGTCAGCAGCGCCACTGGCACGCCGGCGGCGGCCGCCAGCGGCTCGATCGTCGCGAAATGCTGGCGCGCCAGGATCTCGGTCGGCGCCATCAGGGCGGCCTGCGATCCGGCTTCGACCGCGGAGATCATCGCCAGCAGCGCCACCACGGTCTTGCCGGAGCCGACATCGCCCTGCAGGAGGCGAAGCATGCGCTTGTCGTCGGCCATGTCGCCGGCGATCTCGGCATCGGCCTGGATCTGCGAGCGGGTGAGCGAGTAGGGGAGAGCTTTCAAGATACGGGAGCGGATCTTGCCGTCGCCCTTGGTGCGGCGCCCGGCCTGCTTCTTCTGGTGCGCGCGCATCAGCGCCAGGGCCAGCTGGTTCGACAGCAGCTCGTCATAGGCGAGGCGCACGCGGCCGGGGGCCGTCGGCTCTAGATCCCCTTGGCCGGAGGGACCGTGGATGAAGCTTATCGCCTGGCGCCAGCCGGGCCAGCCGCGCTGGTCCTTGAGCGGCTTGTCCATCCATTCAGGGAGCTCGGGCGCCCGCTCGACCGCGAGCTCGATCGCCTTTCGAAGCGTGCCCGCAGGAAGGCCTGCGGTCAGCGGATAGGTCGGCTCCAGCTTCAGCAGTTCGTCCGCCTGGTCCTCGGCCACGATGCGGTCGGGATGCGCCATCTGGACCCGCCCCTGGAAGCGCTCGACCCGGCCGCTGACCAGCCGGATCTCGCCGACCGGTAGCGCCTTGGTCAGCCAGTCGCCCTTGGCGTGGAAGAAGACGAGCTCGACCGTGCCGCTCGAGTCGCGGGCGAGCACGCGATAGGGGCGTCTGGGGTTCGGCGGCGCCACGTGCTCGTCGATCCGCACCTTGAGGGTGCAGACCCTGCCTTCCGGGGCGTCGGCGATGCTCGGCTGGAATCGCCGGTCCACCAGGCCGAAGGGACGATGCCAGAGCAGGTCGACGACCTTGGGGCCGGCGACCTTGGCGATCAGCTTGCCGAAACGAGGGCCGATCCCCGGGAGCGAGGTTACGTCGGCGAACAGCGGGAAGAGGACGGCGGGCCGCATGGGGCCGCCAATGTAGCCGATTCCGGCCGCTGACATCTTGGGCCGGAAGGCTTATATCGGGGCTCTCTCGACCGCCCGCGATCCGATGTCCGCAGACCGCCTGAAGCGCCTGATCTATCGAAGCAGCTACACCGGTACCAAGGAGCTCGACCTGGTGCTGGGGGGCTTCGCACGTACGCGCTTGGCGGGTCTCGACAGCGCCCAGCTCGCCCGCTACGAGGCCCTGGTCGCCGCCGAGAACCCTGAGATCTATGCCTGGGTCATCCAGTGCGAGACCCCGCCGGCGGAGCACGACACCGACGTCCTGAGGATGATCCGGGACTACGCCCGGGCAAGCCGGGTCTGATGGATCTCAACCGCGAACTCGGCGTCGCCGGCCGGATCGAGGTCGGCGGGGTGCCCGAAGGCGTCGACGCGCGGCTAATTGCCGGGCTCGTCCGCGCCGCGCCGAAACGCCCCGCGATCCACATCGCTCGCGACGACACGCGCCTCGCGCGGGTCTGCGAAGCGCTGGCGTTCTTTGCGCCCGAAATCGAGGTTGTGGCGGTGCCCGCCTGGGACTGCCTCCCCTACGACCGCGTCTCGCCGAACCCGGAGATCGTCGCCCGCCGCATCGACGCTCTGACGCGGTTGGCGAACACCGAAGCCTCGGCCGCGGGGCGTGTGATCGTCACGACCGTTGCCGGTGTCCTGCAGCGCCTGCCGACCCGGGACGTGTTCAGGTCCACCGCCCGCCGGCTCTCCAAGGGCGCGCGCTCGAACGTCAACGAGTTGGTCGAGTTCCTGCGCCACACCGGCTATCGCCGCGCCGACACCGTGCGCGAAGCCGGCGAGTTCGCGCTTCGCGGCGGGATCCTCGACGTCTTTCCGCCAGGCGCCGCCGAGCCGCTGCGTCTCGATTTCTTCGGCGACGAGATCGACGGCATCCGATCTTTCGATCCAATGACCCAGTTGACCACCGCCAAGCACGACCAGGTCCTGTTTCAGCCGGTCTCGGAAGCGATGCTGGATCCGGCCTCCATCCAGCGCTTCCGCTCGGGCTATCGCGGCGCCTTCGGGGCCGACACCGCCGATCCGCTCTACGAGGCCGTCAGTGTCGGACGCCATCATGCCGGCATGGAGCACTGGTTGCCGCTGT
>CAZZLX010000039.1:0-14350 GCA_964655235.1 uncultured Rhizobium sp. | reverse complement strand
GCTGGCGAGATGCCGGTGGTGCTCGGCCCCGGCTGGACCGGAGTCATGCTGCACGAGGCGGTCGGTCACGGCCTCGAGGGCGACTTCAACCGCAAGAAGACCTCGACCTTCTCCGGCATGATCGGCCAGCGCGTCGCCGCGCCCGGCGTCACCGTAGTCGACGACGGCACGCTGCAGGACCGCCGCGGCTCGATCACCGTCGACGACGAAGGTACGCCGTCCGGCCGCACCCTCCTGATCGAGGACGGCATCCTCCGCGGCTACATGCAGGACCGCCAGAACGCGCGCCTGATGGGCATGCGCCCGACCGGCAACGGACGCCGCGAGTCCTTCGCCTCCTCACCGATGCCCAGGATGACCAACACGCTGATGCTCGCCGGCCCGCATTCACCGGAGGAGATCATCAAGACGGTGAAGCGCGGCATCTACGCGGTCGACTTCTCCGGCGGCCAGGTCGACATCACCTCGGGCAAGTTCGTGTTTGCCGCCTCCGAGGCCTACCTGATCGAGGACGGCAAGGTCGGGCCTGCCGTGAAGGGCGCGATGCTGACCGGAAACGGTCCCGACGCGATGACCAAGGTCCGCATGGTCGGCAACGACATGAAGATGGACGCCGGCGTCGGGACCTGCGGCAAGGAAGGCCAGTCGGTCCCGGTCGGCGTCGGCCAGCCGACCCTTCTGATGGACGGCATCACCGTCGGCGGAACGGGCTGAGAAGCCCTTCGATCAGCGCACCGTAGTCTTCCAGGGTTCCGATCCGCGCGTCGGCCAGGTCCGGCGCGTCATCCCACGCGCGCACGCGAAGCGCATCGGCGAAGTAGGACTCGCGCTCGAAGATTGCCGCTTCAGCGTCCCCGTGCGGCCCGCCCTGCAGTCCAAGAGATGCCCGCGACATCGGCGTCAGCGTGTCGATGAAACGCGCGTCCCTCGCCAGGTAGCGCTTGGCGTGGACATGGAGCTCGATCGGCCGGGTAACCGTCTCCGGCAGCCATAGCGACAGCCATGCCGCACCCAGCGCCGCGTGCTCGACATCCCGGTCATCATCGAAGCCATCATTGTCATCGAGGTCGAGGAGGTGGCCGACATCGTGAAGCAGCGCGGCCACGATCATGTCCGGAGCGGCGCCAGCATCGCGCGCATGGGCGGCGGCCACCAGACCGTGGCGCAGAATACCTTCCGGTGCATCGGGCAGGCGCCTAGCCCCGCCCTTTCTCAGCGTCGTGAAAATCGTCTCGATTGATGAAGACATCGTTAATCCCTGACGTGGATGAAAGCCATGCGCGGAAATCGACCCTGTGTTCAGCCTTCATTAACTGGCCGGCTACATAACCTCACGTCAGTTACATCGCCATCCCAGGGAGATCCCCCCTCGTGTCCTTCAAGATCCGCAACCTCAGCATCAAGACCAAGATCGCGATCGCGTTCGGCATCCTCGTCGCCCTTGTCGCCGGTCTCGGCGCCTTCTCGATCGAACGAGCCGCCAAGGTCAATCAGGCCTCGACCGAAATCAGTCAAGTCTGGCTCCCCAGCGTCCGCGCGCTCGGCGAGATGAGCGCGGTCGTGTCACGTCATCGCGCCAATGTCGGAATGCTGGTTGCCACCGAAGACGCGAAGACCCGAACGGAACGCGAAGGACGGCTCGCCGCCTTCACCAAGGCGCTGGGCGAAGAGCGGACCAAGTACGAGCCGCTGATCGCAAGTGCGGAGGAGCGGCGCCTGTTCGACGAGGTCCTGAAGACCTGGGCTACCTACTCGAAGGAGACCGATCACATCATAGCGCTCTCCCGCGAGGGCAAGCTCGCCGACGCGCGCGTATACTTCATCGACGTCCTCAGCAAGCCGAGCATCCTGGTCGCCGAGCAGTTGCAGAAGCTGGTCGAAATGAACGACAAAGGCGCCACCGAGGCCGACGCCCGGGCTAACGCCATCTACGACTCGGCCCGATGGATGACGATCGCCGCCGTCGCGCTCTCGGCGCTCCTCGCAGCACTCTTTGGCATCGTTCTCTCCCGCATGGTGGCGACCCCGGTCGTCGGCATGACCGATGCGATGGCGAAGCTCGCCAAGCACGACATGAGTGTCGAGATCCCGGCCGCCGGTCAGACCGACGAGATCGGCCGCATGGCCGCTGCCGTCCAGGTGTTCAAGGACAACATGATCGAGGCCGACCGCCTTGCCGCCGAGCAGAAGGCCGAGCAGGTGAAGAAGGAGCAGCGCCAGATCGCCATCGACGGCTACATCAAGGGCTTCGATGCGACCGTCACCGGCGCGCTCGGGACCATGGCGTCGGCCGCGACCGAGCTGCAGTCCACAGCGACCTCGATGACCGCCACCGCCGAGGAGACCTCGCGTCAGGCGACTGCCGTCGCCGCGGCGTCCGAGCAGGCTTCGACCAACGTCCAGACGGTCGCGACCGCCGCCGAGGAGCTCTCGGCGTCGATCTCCGAGATCGGCCGCCAGGTGGGCGAGTCGACCCGCATCGCCGGCAAGGCTGTCGAGGACGCTACGCGGACCAACGGCCGCGTTCAGGCGCTCGCCGATGCGGCGCAGAAGATCGGCGAGGTCGTCCAGCTCATCAACGACATCGCGTCCCAGACCAACCTTCTCGCGCTCAACGCGACGATCGAGGCGGCGCGCGCCGGCGAGGCCGGCAAGGGCTTCGCGGTCGTCGCATCCGAGGTCAAATCGCTCGCCTCCCAGACGGCGAAGGCGACCGAAGAGATCGCGAGCCAGGTGACCGCGATCCAGGGCGCGACCGGCGACGCCGTCGGTGCGATCAAGGAGATCGGCGCCACGATCGAGCGGGTCAGCGAGATCGCGACTTCGATCGCCTCGGCCGTCGAGCAGCAGGGAGCGGCGACCCAGGAAATCGCCCGTAACGTCCAGCAGGCCGCGAAGGGAACTGCCGAGGTCTCGTCCAACGTCGTCGGCGTGACCGAGGCGGCGACCTCCACCGGCTCGGCCGCAACCCAGGTCCTGGGCGCTTCCGGCGAGCTCGCCCAGCAGGGCGAGACACTGCGGGCCGAGGTGAGCCAGTTCCTCGCCAACATCCGCGCCGCCTGAGCGCGGCGACGAAAAAGCTCCCTCGGATCGCTCCGAGGGGGCTCATTCTTTCCGTGCCCTAGCTCTTGCCGATGTTCCAGTAGGCGAGGATCGCGCCCTTCACCACCCCATCGACGTTCTTGCGCCAGGCGTAGAGCGGCATGAAGTTGCCGAGCAGTGCGTAGGGCTGCACTTCGACGAGACGCGCGTGGAACTGCTTCAGGATCTCCATGCGCTTCGCCTCGTCGGCCTCGCGGATGAAGGCATTGCGGAGCTTCTCCGCCTCCTCGTCGCAGGGCCAGCCGTTCCAGTTCTTGCCGTCGCAGGTCATCACCGCGGTGATGTTGGTCAGCGGGTGATGATAGGTGGAGGCCGTGCCGCGGCTGGTGAACATGTTCCAGCCACCCTTTTCCGGCTCGTCCTTCTTGGTCATGCGCGTGACGACCGAACCCCAGTCGTTGACCTGCATCTAGACATTGACGCCGATCTCCTTGAGCCGGGCCGTCGCCACCTGGGCGAGGGCGCCGATCGCGGCGATCTCGTTGGTGGTGATCATGATCAGCTTCTCGCCCTTGTATCCGGCCTCCTGCATCAGTTGCCTGGCCTTGGCGAGGTCGACCTTCTGCACCGCTTCCGAGCCGTATTCGGTGCCGTAAGGCGTGCCGCAGATGAAGAACGAGTAGCAGACCTTCCACCAGCGCTCGTCGTCGCCGGTGGACGCGCGCTGGAAGTCGCGCTGATCGAAGGCATAGGCCAGCGCCAGCCGGGCCTTCGCATTGTTGAAGGGCGGATGCAGCGCGTTGGTGCGGAGGAACCCCATGTTGCCGAACCGCGTCAGCGGCGCGACGACGATATCCTTGTTCTTCTCCATCACCGGTATCTGGTCGCCGGGAGGATTGTCCCAGAGATCGACCTCGCCGCGGCCGAGCGCCGCCGCGGTCGTGCCGGGATCGGGCATGATGATCCATTCGACCTTGTCGACCTTGACGCGCTTGCCGCCGGCGAGGCCATCAGCCGGCTCGGGCCTTGCGGGATAATCATTGTTCTTGTCGAAGACGATCTTCGAGCCCGGCTGCCAGGCTTCGCGGTTGAACTTGAAGGGGCCCGACCCGACCGTTGTCGTGATCGCGACGAAAGGATCGGTCGCGGCGTCCGCGGCGCGGTATATCACCGGCAGCGAGCCGCCTGCGGACCCCAGCGTGAATTCGACGAAGCCGAACGGCTCCTTCATCTTCATGCGGAAGGTATCGTCATCCACCGCCTCGATGGCGGCGGTGAACTCCATCATCTTCTGGCCCATCGTGTCGCGTTTGGCCCAGCGCTGGATCGAGGGGACCACATCCTTGGTCGTCACCTTGGTGCCGTCGTGCCATTTGAGGCCGGGGCGAAGCTTGAAGGTGTAGGTCAGCTTGTCGGCCGAGACCTCGTGGCTGCCGACCATCTGCGGCTTGACGTTCCACTTCTCGTCCCACGCGAACAGCGTGTCGTAGACCATCAAGGAATAGATCTTGGTGATCTGGATCGAGTTGATGTGGGTTTCGAGCACCTTGAGGTCGGCGTGGGGTACCGCCTTGAGCACAGACTGCGCGCCCGCCGGTGTTGCCAGCGCCGACACGACCAGCGCCGTCGCCGCCGCGGAGGCAAGCGGCCACGCCCTGTTGCGTAAGCCTCGACCCATGGTTCCGTCTCCCGTTGGTTTCGGAGACGGCGTCGCGTCGCCAGCCGTTACGTTGATGCCCGGCCGAACGACCGCCGCCTCACGTGGAGGCGAGTCTAGGCGTCAGGTTCGGGGCGGGCAACCGACGCACGGTCGAGCATGACCGCTGCCACGCGCTCGTGATAAACGGGGCGGCTTCATGGATTCCCTCACCCATGTCCTCTTCGGCGCGGCGCTCGCCCAGACAGGCTTCCGCCGGCGCCTCGGTCGCCGCGCCATCACCGCCGCCATCGCGATCGCCTCCCTCCCCGACATCGACGTCGCCGCCGCCTGGATCGACGGTCGTTTCGCCGAATGGCAGCACCACCGGGGCTTCACCCATTCGCTCGCCTTCGCGCCGGTCGTGGGTCCGCTGATCGGCTGGATGATCGACCGCTTCGAGCGGTTGCTCGAACATCCGCCTCCGGGCGACGCACGCGGGCGCGAACGGCTCAACTGGTGGCTCCTGCTCTCGCTCCTGGCGTTGCTGAGCCACCCGGTTCTCGACGTCTTCACCAGCTATGGGACGCAGCTCCTGTGGCCGTTCACCTCGGAACGTTTCGTGGTGGACGCCGTCGCGATCATCGACCCGGCCTATTCGCTGATCCCGCTCGCCTTCGCCTTGGTCTACGGCGCGATGAGACCCGACGCCGCCAGGCGCGTCGCCCTCAAGGTCTTCGCCTTCATGGCTGCCTATGTCGCCGGCGCTACGGTTCTCAACGACCAGATCGAGAAGATCGCCCGGGCCGATTTCGGCCGCCCGGCCGACATCCATGCCTATCCCCTGCTGTTCCAGCCGTATTTCCGGCGCGTGGTCGCTCTCACGCCGGACGCGGCGCATGTCGGCTACTACTCGCTGCTCAATCCGAAGCCGATCGCCTGGGAAAGCATTCCGAACGCAAAGGGCGCGGCGGTCGATGCCGTACGGCAGACGCGCGAGGCGCGGCTGTTCGAATGGTTCTCGATGGACAAGGCTCTGTGGCGCGCGACGCCCGAGGGCGGCGACCGCACCCGGGTCGAGGCGACCGATCTCCGCTACGGCATGATCGGAGCGACCAGCTTCGGCCAGTGGGGCATCCAAGCGATCGTCGACGGCGGCAACGCGCTCGTCGGTCCCGTGAAACCCTTCAGCCTGCCCCGGGACGCGAGCCGCGCTGCGTTCCGCCGCTACTGGGCGGATATCACCGGATGGTGAGCGCGTGACGACGCCCCGCGACATCGAAGCGCTGGCCGGACGGCTGACCGGATCGCCGGCACGCACCCAATGGACCTTGCTGTTCGTGCTGTCCGCCACGTTCGCCGGGCTCCTCCATTCCGCCGGCCTGCCGGCCGCGTTCCTGGTCGGACCGTTGCTCGCCGGCATCCTGGTCTCGACGAACGGCGGCAACATCCGCGTGCCGGTCCTGCCCTACCTCGCGGGCCAGTCGATGGTCGGGCTTATGATCGCCCATTCGATCACCGCCGACATCGTCCTGACCTTCATCCAGGGATGGCCGATCTTCCTCGGCACGATCACCGCGGTCCTCGCCGCCAGCAGCCTGCTCGGCTGGCTGATGACGCATCTTCGGATCCTGCCCGGAACCACCGCGGTCTGGGGCGCCTCGCCCGGCGCCGCGACGCCGATGATGCTGATGGCGGAGGCCTACGGCGCCGATGCCCGCCTCGTCGCCTTCATGCAGTATCTCCGCGTCGTCTTCGTCGCGGTCACCGCCGCGGTGATCGCCGGGCTTTGGATCGACACCCCGAACGCCGACGCCGTCGCCGCTCATGCCTGGCTCCGTCCGATCGACTGGCTCTCGTTCGCCGAGACGGTCGGGATCGCCGTGGTCGCCGGATATCTCGGCCGCCGGTTCAAGATCCCCGGCGGCGGCTTCCTGGTACCCCTGGCGGTGGGGACGGTTCTTCAGGTCTCGGGCCTCATCACTGTCGAGCAGCCCGAGCCCTTGCTGGTCGCAAGCTACGCGCTGCTCGGCTGGAGCGTCGGCCTCAGCTTCACCCGCGCCGTGGTGCTGCACGCGGTGCGGGCTTTCGTTCCCATCGCGCTCTCGACGGCGGCCCTGGTCGCCTTCTGCGGCGGGCTCGCGGTCCTCCTCCACCTGAGCCTCGGCATAGATCCGCTGACCGCCTACCTTGCGACCAGCCCCGGCGGCATCGACTCGGTCGCGATCATCGCCGCCTCCGCCAAGGTCGACGTTCCCTTCGTGATGGCCCTGCAGACCTTCCGGCTGCTCGTCGTGCTCACGGTCGGCCCGTCGCTGGCACGGGTAGTCGCCCGCGTCACGGAGCGGCGCGGCGGCTAGAGTTCGCGGCGGGTTGCCGGGCGCCCCGCCGCCGCGCGACAATGGCGGACGCATGCTGACCGACGCCCAGGGCCTCCCTGTCACCACCGAACGCCCCGAGACGATCGACGCGGTTGATCGTTTCGTCCAGGCGTTCCTGGGATACGGCACCGATTTCCAGCCGATCCTGGATGCCGCCGACGCCGATCCGACCTGTGTCATCGCCCAGGCGCATGCCGCGGCACTGATGCTGTTCGGGGAAACCGGCGACTCGGCCGAGAAGGCGAAGCCGTATATCCGGCGCGGCATCGAGACGGCCCAGGGCGTCACCGAACGCGAGCGGCTCTACCTCTGGACCATCTCGACCTGGGCCGCCGGCGACTACGGCATGTCGCTGATGGCGCACAAGGCGCTTGCGCAAAAGTACCCGCGCGACCTCGCCGCCGCCAAGATCGGCCAGGTCCGTGCCTTCTCCATCGGAGACTCGGCCTCGATCCTCTCGATCGGAGAGACGGTGCTGCCGGCGAACGCCGAGAACCACTTCGTCCACGGCATGGTCGCCTTCGGCCTCGAGCAGTGCCATCGCCTCGCCGAAGCCGAAGCGGCCGGGCGCAAGGCCACCGAGATGGACCGGCGCGATCCCTGGGCGCATCACGCCGTCGCCCATGTGATGGAGACTGAGGGCCGCGTCGACGAAGGCCTCGCCTGGATGGAGGGTCTCTCGGACACCTGGGAGAACTGCAACTCCTTCATGTATACGCACAACTGGTGGCACGTGGCGCTTTTCCACCTGGATCGCGACGACCATGCGCGCGCACTCGAAGTCTACGACACGCGGGTCTGGGGCCGCCTCAAGGAGTATTCGCAAGATCAGGTCAACGCGGTTTCGCTGCTGGCCCGGCTCGCGCTGCGCGGCGTCGACGTCGGCGATCGCTGGAACGACGTCGCCAACTACCTGGCGCCACGCACCGACGAGCATGTCGATCCGTTCCTCGACCTCCACTACCTCTATGGCCTGGCGAAGGCCGGGCGCGACGCCGAGGCGGCGAAGCTTATGTCCGGGATCGTGGTGCACGCCGCCAAGGTGAAGCCGGTCCAGCAGGTGATGTGGCAGCAGGTCGCGGCACCGGCGGCGCGCGCGCTGGTCGCCCATGTGCTCGGCCACTACGACGACGCCGCCGACCTGCTCGGCCAGGTGCTGCCCAACATGCACCGGATCGGCGGGAGCCACGCGCAACGCGACTTGTTCGAGCAGATCCATCTCGACGCGCTGATCCATGCAGGCCGCCTCGAGCCTGCCCGCACCATCGTCGACCGCCGCCTGGCACTCCGCCCCAACATCGCCCATACCCGCCGGCTGGCCGAACGTCTCGCCGCCTGACCCTCGAGATCGTCCCAAGGATTGCCCATGAGCCGTGATGTCGCGCTGATGTCCGCCACCGAGCTGCTTCGCCACTATCGGCGCGGCACGCTGTCACCGGTGGAGGCGACCGAGGCCGCTCTCGGCCAGGTCCGTAAGCACAACGAGCGGCTGAATGCGCTCTGCTGGCTGGACGAGGAGGGCGCGCTCGCCCAGGCCCGCGAGTCGGAGGCGCGTTGGCGCGGCGGCCGGCCGATGGGGCTTCTCGACGGCGTGCCCTCGACGGTGAAGGACCTGCTCCTGACTCGCGGTTGGCCGACCTTGCGTGGCTCGCGCACGGTCAAGCGCGACCAGGCCTGGAGCGAGGACGCACCGACCGTGGCGCGCATGCGCGAGCACGGCGCTGTGTTGATTGGGAAGACGACGACACCGGAATTCGGCTGGAAGGGAGTCACCGACAGCCCACTGACCGGCATCACGCGCAATCCATGGAATCCCGACCGCACGCCGGGCGGCTCCTCCGGCGGCGCGGCGGTTGCCGCGGCGACCGGCATGGGCGCGCTCCATCTCGGTACCGACGGCGGCGGCTCGATCCGTATTCCCGCCGCCTTCACCGGCATCTTCGGCTTCAAGCAGACCTTCGGGCGCGTCCCGGCCTATCCCTTGAGCCCATTCGGCACGGTCGCTCATGTCGGGCCGATGACCCGCACGGTCGAGGACGCGGCGCTGATGCTGAACGTCATCACCGAGCCAGACGACCGCGACGTCTACGCGCTTCCCTACGATCGCCGCGACTGGCGCATCGGGCTCGATGACGGCATCCGCAAGCTCAGGATCGCCTATTCGCCGACGCTCGGCGGCAACAGGGTCGAGCCGGACGTGGCGATCCTGGTTGCCGGTGCGATCACCCGGCTCGCCGAAATTGGCGCTGAGGTCGAGCAGGCCGAGCCCGACCTCTCCGGCGTCGAGGACGTCTTCCGCGTCCATTGGTTCGCCGGTGCCGCCAATGCGATCTCGGCCATCCCTGCCGACCAGCGCACCCTGATGGATCCGGGGCTTCAGGAGGTCGCGGCCGCGGGGAGCAAGTTCAGCCTCGCCGAGTACCAGCGCGCGGTGAAGGCGCGCGAGGCGCTTGGCCAGACCATCGCCCAGTTCCACCGCAAGTACGACCTGCTGGCGACGCCCACCCTGCCGATGCCCGCGTTCCAGGCGGGCTTCGAGACCCCCGCGAATGCCGGAAAGGGCGGCCGCTGGACCGATTGGACGCCGTTCAGCTACCCGTTCAACCTGACCCGCCAGCCGGCGGCGACGATCCCCTGCGGCGTCACCAAGGACGGGCTTCCGGTCGGGCTTCAGCTCGTCGGGCGTCTCTACGACGACGCGACCGTGCTGCGCGCCGCCCGCGCCTACGAGTCCCTGCAGCCGATCCGGATGCCGCCGTCGGTCGTCGGCTGACCGCAGGATTCTGGCGAGGCGCGCCGTGCCACTGCTATCTTAAATTGGAGCGCCCAGAGGGCGCCCATAGGAGGATAGGTGCGCGCCATTTTCGCCCTCGCCGCAGTGGCGGCGATGCTCCTGGCGGCATCCGCCGCTGATGCCGGCTACGAGGCGGCGATCGCCGCTTTCGAGCGGAACGACGTCCAGACGGCGGTCAAGGAAGCGCGCGAAGGTGCCGACCAGGGCGATCCCCGCGCCATGCGCCTCTACGGCTACATGCTGCTGAGGGGTGGCGGGGTGAAGGCCAACCCGGCGGAGGGCATCCGCTGGCTTCGCGTCGCGGCCGAGAAGGACGACACGATCGCCCAGCGCGAGCTCGCCTTCGCCTACCTCAGAGGAACTGGCGTCGCGAAGGACGCCGCCCAGGCCGCCAGCTGGTATCGCAAGGCGGCCGAGAAGAACGACGCGCCCGCGCAGTTCATGCTGGCCGTTCTCCATCTCGGCGGCCAGGGCGTCGCCAAGAACGATGCGGAGTCGGCGCGCTGGATGCGCGCTGCCGCCGACCAGGGCGAACCGACCGCGCAGCTGGGCCTCGCCGGCTACTACGACAAGGGCATAGGCCTCGAACGCGACATGCAGCAGGCCTACTTCTGGGTCTCGCTCGCAGCGAAGGCGAAGGCACCGAAAGCGGCTTCGATGAAGCGCGATTTCGCCAAGGAGCTGACCGCGGAGCAGAAAAAGGACATCGACCGTAAGGTGCGCGCCTGGAGGCCCACGGTGCTTGCCGGCGCACCCGGGATCATTCCCGAACCCATGCTGGCAGCGACCGGCACTGGCTTCGTCGTCAGCGGCGACGGCCACGTCGTCACCAACGAACACGTGATCCGCAGCTGCAAGGCGATCCGTGTCCGCGGCGTCGACGAAACCGTCAACGGCGCGAAGCTTGTCGCCGCCTCTCGAGCCGAGGACCTCGCCCTGCTCAAGATGGAGGCCAAGGCCGCGACGGTCGCACCGTTCAGGACCGGCACTGAGCTTCGTCCCGGCGACGCGGTGGTGGCCTTCGGCTTTCCGATGAGCGGCCTTCTCGCCTCCTCCGGCAATCTCACGGTCGGCAACGTCACGGCGCTGGTGGGCGCACGCAACAACGAGCGCTTCCTTCAGACCTCGACGCCGATACAGCCGGGCAACAGCGGAGGCCCGCTCCTCGACATGAACGGCCGCGTCGTCGGCGTGACGACCTCCTCCATCCCGTCGCTCCAGAACGTCAATTTCGCGGTCAAGAGCGAGGTCGTGGAGGCCTTCGTCGGCAAGCACGGCGTCACCGTCGCCGAGACCGGCGGGGCATCGCGGGCGATGAAGGCCGCCGACGTGGGCGCCCGGGCCAAGCGCTTCACCGTGCGCGTCGAGTGCCTCGCCTGAAGATTGACCCGAGCCACCGCCGCGGCTTTGCTAGCGCCGGGAGGTTCCATGCGCTCCGGCTTCGCCATCGCCGCGGTCCTGCTTCTGCTTGCCCCGCCTACGCTCGCCGACTATGACGCAGCGGTACAGGCGCGCGCACGCGGCGACAACGCGACCGCGCTGAGCGAGGCACGCAAAGGCGCGCAGGCCGGAGAGCCCCGCGCGCAGCGCCTCCTAGGTCAGATGCTGCTGAAAGACAGTAGCCCCCGCGCCGACCCGCGCGAGGGCGTCACCTGGCTGAAGGCCGCCGCCGAACAGGGGGACGCGCTGGCGCGTCGAGAGCTCGGCAACGCCTATCTCGCCGGCACCGGCGTGCCGAGGAACCCGAAGGAAGCCCTGGCCTGGCTTCGAAAAGCGTCGGAAAGCGGCGACACGATCTCGCAGTCGACGCTCGCCACCCTCCTCGCCGAGGGGAAGGACGTTCCGAAAGACGTCGACGAGTCCGCGCGATGGATGCGGGCAGCCGCCGACCAGGGGGATTCCCAGGCACAGCTGGCACTGGCCCAGTACTACGTGGCCGGCACCGGCGTTCCGAAGGACCTGCTCCAGGCCTATGTCTGGGCCTCGCTCGCCGTCCGCGCGCGCGATCCGAAGGCATCCGATCTCAGGCGGGAGCTCGCCCAGCAGATCACCGCCGACCAGCGGCGCGAAGGCGATCAGCTGGTCCGCGCCTGGGGCGCCTCGCGTGTCGAAGCCAAGGCGGCCGCCGCACGGATGAACGCGACCGGCACCGGTTTCATCGTCACGGCGGACGGCTTCATCCTCACCAACGACCATGTGATCCGGAACTGCAAGGAGGTCCGCGTCCGACGCTTCGACGAGAGCATCGGCGCGGCGAAGCTGGTCGCACAGTCGAGCGAGGAGGACCTGGCGCTGCTCAAGGTCGACTTCCGGGCCGACGCGGTCGCGCCGTTCCGCGCGGTCGGAGATCTCCGGCAGGGCGACGCGATCGTCGCCTTCGGCTATCCGCTGACGGGAACCCTTGCGACATCCGGCAACACGATGGCCGGCAGCGTGACGGCCGTTTCCGGGCTTGGAAACGACCCCCGCCTCCTGCAGACATCGACCGCGCCCCCGCCCGGCAACACCGGCGGACCGTTGCTCGACCTGAACGGCCGTATCGTCGGCGTCACCGCGGCCTCGATCGGAACCCGGGCCGCCGGGCAGACGACGAGCGATACCGCGCATAACCTCAATTTCGCGATCAAGGGCGACGTCGCCATAGCGTTCCTGAAGAAGAACGGCATCGCGGCAGCGGTCACCGGCGGCTCGCCGCGTGCGATGTCGTCCTCCGAAGTGGGCGAACGGGCCAAGCGCTTCTCTGTGCGCGTCGAGTGCCTGACCTAGAGCGGCTATCGCGCGGGCCGCCGGTTTAGGTTGACCACGGTCGACCGGTCCCCTACCCCTCGCGGCCCATGGATCAGACGCACTCCCGGCGATGACTGCGCCGCCGACGGATACCCGCCAGGGCATCATCGCCATGTGCCTCAGCATGGCGACGTTCCTCATCAACGACGCGATGGTGAAGCTCGCCAGCGAACGGCTCCCGATGGACCAGATCGTGTTCGTACGCGGCGTCTTCGCAAGCCTCATCCTGTTCGTCTGGTTGGCAGCGGCTCAGCCGCGGGTTCTTAACTATATCCGCCACAGGGGCATGATCCGGGTCGGCTGGCGTTCGGCGCTCGATGCATTCAGCACGTTCACCTATCTCTGGGCGCTGTTCCATCTGCCACTGCCGAACATCTCGGCGATCAACCTGTCGAGCCCCCTGATCGTCACGATCCTCGCGGTCCTGTTCCTCGGCGAGAAGGTCGCCTGGCGGCGCTGGAGCGCGATCGCGGTCGGCCTGGTCGGCGTGCTGCTCGTCGTGCAGCCGTCGAGCGACGCCTTCACCTGGTTCTCGATCGTGGCCATCGCCGGCACGATTCTCGGTGCGATCCGTGACGTGATGACGCGGCGGATCGCGCAGGAGATCCCCAGCATCCTGATAACCTTCGCCACCGCCGTGGCTGTCGCCAGTGTCGCCGGCATCTCGGTCGCGACCACCGGATGGACACCGATGGCGATGACCGACCTGGTGCTGCTGGCCGGCGCGTCGGTGTTCCTGATCGGGGGATATCATTTCATCATCGTCGCCATGCGAGTCGCCGAAACCTCGATCGTCGCACCGTTCCGCTACACATCGATCCTGTGGGCGATCATCCTGGGCTATGTGCTGTGGGGCGACGTACCCAATGCCTTAGCGCTCTGCGGCATCATCATCCTGGTGGGAAGCGGGCTCTACCTGATGCATCGCGAGCGGGTGGTACGCCGGAAGGCCCGGATAGCCGCGGCATAGCGGCCGTTCAGGACTGCGTGATCGGTCCAGATGCTCGTTCCGGCGTCCCCTGTCGCCGCATAGAGTCCCGCGGCGGCCGTACTCGAGCGTCGACATCCGGAGAGTTCCGATGACTTTCATCCGCGCCCTAGTGCTGGTGGCGATGCTGGTAGCGCTCGCCCTTCCCGTCTTCGCTCAATCCACGCCCGTCCGCGTCCGCGGCACCATCGAGGCCCTCGACGGCAACGCGCTGACCGTGAAGACGCGCGAAGGACCGAGCGTGAAGATCGCGCTCGCCGAGAACTACACGGTCGTGGCGGTGGTGCCGCTCGAGCTGTCTGCGATCGCTGCCGGCAGCTACATCGGCACCGCGGCGATGTGCAAGCCCGAGGGCTGCACCGCGCTCGAGGTGCTGGTGTTTCCCGAAGCGATGAAGGGCACGGGCGAAGGCCGCTTCCCGTGGGACCTGCAGCCCGAGAGCACGATGATCAATGCTTCGGTCTCGACCGTGACGACGGGCGCCGGCTCGGGCCGCGAGCTCACCGTGGCGCACAAGGAGGAAACGTCGAAGGTCACGGTGCCGGTCGGCGTGCCGATCGTGACCTTTACCCCCGCCGAGCGCTCGCTGCTGAAGCCAGGCGTCCCGGTCTTCATCGGCACCCAGAAGGCCGCCGACGGCACCTACTCGGCCGCCCGCGTCACGGCCGGCAAGGACGGCGTCGCCCCGCCGATGTAGGGGCCCCCGCGGACGCGGCCAGCCG
>CAZZLX010000038.1:0-14403 GCA_964655235.1 uncultured Rhizobium sp. | reverse complement strand
CGCCAATCCGACGCCGACGGCGGCCGCCGAGATCTACACGGCGCTGCAGACCGGCGTCGTCGACGCGATCGAAGTCCCGGCCGACTTCATCGTCTCGGCCAGGAGCTACGAGGTCGCCGGCTTCGCGACGAAGACGCATCACATCTTCACCGAAGTCTCGATGTTCGCCAGCGCGAAGAAGATGGCGACGCTGCCGGCCAACGTGCAGAAGGCGATCCGCGACGCCTCGGTCGAGCAGGTGCAGAAGTACATGTGGGAGGCGAACCTCAAGGAGCAGCAGGACGCCTGGAACTTCCTGGCGACCAAGGTCAAGGCGAACGCGTCGCCCGACATCGCCTCGTTCCGCTCCAAGATGAGCCCCGTGCTCGACAACTTCGTCGCCAAGGCCGGTCCCAAGGCAAAGGCATATATCGAGGCAACCCAGAAAGCCGCATAGTCGGGAGAACAAGAAACGGCTCTTCGCCGTTCGGCAGCGGACGCGAAGAGCCGGATACACATAAAGGCCGAACACGGCCGCAACACGGAGGGAACGACCATGATTTCGAGGCGAAGAGTCCTGGGCTACGGCGCCGCAGCCGGCGTCCTCGCCATGCCGTACGTGACCCGGGCCCAGGCCCAGCCGGTACGGCTCGTCTTCTCGCACCACGTGCCGACGACCCATATCTCGCACAAGACGGCCGAAATGTTCGCCGACATGGTGAGCAAGGGGACCAACGGACAGTACGCGATCGACATCCGGCCGGCCTCACAGCTCTTCAACCTGCGGACCTCCGCCGAAGCGCTTCAGCTCGGCACGCTCGACTTCTGCTGGACCGATCTCGGCACGCTCGCCAACTGGCAGCCGCAGTTCGGCTTTACCTCCGTGCCCTTCCTGTTCAACGACTACGATCACGTTAAGAAGGTCCTGCAAGGTCCGGTCGGACAGCAGGTCGTCGGCGACGTGAAGTCGACGCTCGGCATCGAAATCCTCCAACTCGGCGCGTCCGGCTTCCGCATCTTCTGCTCGAAGAAGGAGATCAAGTCGGCGGACGACGTGCGCGGCATCAAGCTGCGCGTGCCCGAGATCCCGGTCTATGTCGAGATGGCGCGTGCGCTCGGCACCAACCCGACGCCGATCCCGGCCGGTGAAATCTACACCGCGCTGCAGACCGGCGTGATCGACGCCTTCGAAGGCCCGGCGGACTTCGTGCAGACCGGCAAGCAGTACGAGGTCGCCAAGTTCGTGACCCGTACGCACCACATCTTCACCGAGGTCTCGATGATGTCGAGCGTGAAGAGGATGGCGGCGCTGCCGGCCAACGTGCAGAAGGTCATCCGCGACGCCGCGGTCGAGTCGACCGGTAAGTTCATGTGGGAAGCGAACCTGAAGGAGCAGGGCGACGCCTGGAAGGACCTGACCACCAAGGCGACCGCCAACGACGCGCCGAACGTCGCGTCCTTCCGTTCCAAGATGGGGCCCGTCGTCGACAGCTTCGTCGCCAAGGCCGGCCCGAAGGCCAAGGCCTACATCGAGGCGGTCCAGGCCGCCGGCAAGGCGTAATCGTCACGTGTGGTGAAACGAACACCCCCGGCCCTTCCGGGGGTGTTTTTTTGAGGCCTAGATGAACGCACCATCAGTCGCGGATGGCGGATCGCTCTCCGACAGGCTCAAGGCGGCTCTCACCTTCGTATCGGTGGTGCTGCTCTTTTCCTATTTCTGTCTCGTCCTCCTGCAGGTCTTCTTCCGCTACGTGCTTAACGAGTCCCTGTTCTGGGCCGAGGAGTTCGTGCGCGGGGCCATGCTATGGGGCGTCATGCTGAGCTCGGCGCTGGTGGCAGCAGGGCGCGCCCATATCCGGATCGAGGTGCTGGAGCTGATGCTGGCGCCTCCCGGACGTCGGATCGTCATGATGCTGATCGACATCCTGACGCTTGCTTTCCTGCTGACCCTTCTGTGGGCCGGCATCGAGCTGGTCGACCGAACCTGGTTCCAGCGCTCGCCGCTGCTCGACGTGCCCAAATACTCGGTCTATCTCGCGGTTCCGATCGGCGCCGGCATCGAGGCGCTTTTCATGCTCATGACGTGGCAAAAGCATAATCCTTCCGGCGAACCGACGGATCGCACGCTATGAGCATTGGATTGATGCTGGCACTGTTCTTCGTGTTCATGTGCCTCGGCATGCCCATCGCCTACTGTATGGGCTTCGCCGCCATTCTCGTGATCCTGATCGATGGCCAGCTGCCGGTGCTGATCCTGGCGCAGCAGTTCTACGATTCGCTCGACAACTTTTCGCTTCTCGCGGTGCCGCTGTTCATCCTCGCGGGCGAGCTGATGAGCGTCGCCGGCATCACCGAGCGGCTGGTGGGCATGTCGAAGGCGATGATCGGCCATCTCCGCGGAGGCTTGGCCCAGGCAAACATCCTGACCAACATGTTCATGGCGGCCATCTCCGGTTCGGCGCTGGCCGACCTTGCCGCCATCGGCTCGATGATGATCCCGGCGATGAAGAAGGAAGGCTACAAGCCGGCCTTCGCGGTGGCGGTAACCGCCTGCGCGGCGATGATGGCGCCGATCATTCCGCCCAGCATCATCGCGGTGATCTATGGATCGGTGACCGGCGTCTCGATCGGAGCGCTGTTCCTCGGCGGTGCCATTCCGGGCGTCATTGCCGGCATCGCGATGATGGCGGTCACCTGGTTCCTGGCACCCCGCGCAGGCGCCAGGACGATCCCGCGGGCATCGTTCTCCGAGGTCACCAGCGCAACCACGCGGGCGATTCCCGCGATGTTCATGCCGATCATCATCATCGGCGGCATCCTGTCGGGCGCCTTCACGCCGACCGAGGCCGGCAGTGTCGCCGCGCTCTATGCGCTGATCTACGGCTTCGTCGCTCGCCGGCACACGGTGGGCTCGCTCTATCGCAACTTCGCCTCCGCTGCGGAGGTGACGGCGAGCGCGCTGATCACGCTCGGCGGTGCGGCGCTGTTCAGCTGGGTCCTGAGCCGGGCGGGAGTCGGCCAGCAGGCCCTGCAGCTGATGTTGTCGATCACCGAGAATCCGAAGCTGGCGATGGCGATCCTGATCGTCTTCTTCTTCCTGCTCGGAACCTTCCTCGAGCCGGTACCAGCGCTGATCATCGTCGTCCCGATCATGGGCCCGCTGATCCGCCACCTAGGCTACGACCCGGTGCATTTCGGCATCATCGTCATCATGCTGCTGGTCGTAGGGTCGGTGACCCCGCCGGTCGGGGTGCTGGCGATGGTCGCCTGCCGGATCGCCGGGATCAGCTACAACTCGGCACTCGGCATGCTGTTCCCGTACACGGCGATCTGGATGGCGGTGATCTTCCTGGTCGCGTACGTCCCCGACCTGGTGCTCTGGCTGCCGCGCCTGATGCAGTAGTCAGGCGGGGGGAGCATAGTCCGCGATGTCGAGCGCGGTTCTCTGCCTCAGCGCGCATTCGGCGAGCAGGCGCCCGGACATCGGTCCAAGCGTCAGCCCGCCGGCGCCGAGGCCGTTGCCGACCAGAAGACCGTCGATACCCTTCACCGGTCCCAGCATCGGCACGAAGGAAGGGCCGGCCGGACGGAAGCCCACGCGCGTCTCGATCAGCGTCGCGTTCCTCAGGCCCGGTGCGTAGGCGAGGCCAAAGTCGAGCACTTCCTTCTGCCCGCCGGCCGTGACGCGGTAGTCGAAGCCGGATCCGGTCTCGCGCGTGGCGCCGACGACGACGCGCGAGTCGTCGAATGCCAGCATGTAGTAGCTGTTCATCGGCAGCAGCACGGGCCAGTCCCTGGTGTCGACGCCGCCGAGGCCCAGATGCAGGATCTGGCCCTTCTGTGGCGCGACCTTCAGGTCGATACCGAGCGGCCCAAGGATCTCCGACACCCAGGCGCCGGCAGTGACGACGATGGCATCGCCTTCGATCGGCTTCCCATTAGCACCGACGCAGACCGCGCGGCTCTTCTCCAGGCGTAGGCTCGCCCGTTCGTTGCGATGCACCGCACCGTTCTTCGTCGCCACCTTCAGCATCGCTGCCGAGAAGGCGCGTGCCTCGACCCGGGCGGCGCCCTCGATATGGATCGCCGGCAGGTCGTCGCGGAACGGCGGGAACAGCGCGCGTGCTTCGGCGTTGGCGAGGCACCGGATCGTACCGGCCTCGGGCGCATTGTCGCGGCGGGCGCGGATACGCTGTTCCGTGGCGGCGAGTTCGGACGGATCGTCCGAGGTGATCAGCGCGCCGACGCGGCGATAGCCGTTGTTCGCTTCGCCTTCTTCCGCGAGAGCGGCGTCGAGCTCAGGATAGTAGCGGGCACCGGCAAGGCTGAGCCGGAGCCAGGCGGGTTGATCGAGCTTGCTGGCCCAGGGGCAGATGATGCCGGCGCCCGCCAGCGTCGCCTTGCCCTGGTGCACCGCGTCCAAGATGACGACCTCGGCGCCGGCCTTGGCCAGGTGATAGGCGGCGCTGGCGCCGAGTATCCCGGCCCCGACGACGATGACGCGCATCAGGAAATCCGTCCGAGCAGCGTCTGGAAGAGTGCGCGGATCTCGTCGGAAGTGAAGTCGAACGTACCGGTCCCGGCGGTGAGCTCCGCCATCGCTGCACCCTGCACCGGACTGGCAAAAACGCGATCCAGGAGCCAGATGCCGGTCTCCTCCGCGAGAGCGAGGACAGCGGCCTCGACCTTCTCCTGCGTCCCGGGAAGCTGAATGTGCATCGACGTCGCCTGCGGCGGATCGGGCGTGACAAGGACACCGGCAAGCCCGCGGAGCGCATCGGCGACGCGGCGGATCTCCTTATGAAACGATGGCATGAGATCGAGCCGCTCGCGCAGACCCTTCCGCGCCGCCAGCACGTAAGGATAGAGCTGGAACAGGCGACCGCCGTAACGGTGCTGCCAAAGCCGCGCTTCGTCGATCAGCTCCTTAGGGCCCGCGAGCGCCGCACCGGAGATTCCGGCAAGGCCCTTGTAGAAGGAGACATAGACGCTGTCGAAAAGCGACGCGATCTCATCGAGGCGTCGGCCGTAATAGGGTTGGCTCTCCCAGATCCGCGCGCCGTCGAGATGGAAGGGGATGCCGCGTTCCTTGACGAATGCCGAGATCGCGGCGACCTCCTCGAAGGGGAGCAATACGCAGCCGAGCGGCCGCAGCGGCATCTCCAGCACGACGACGCCCAGCTTCTCGGCGACCGCCTCGACGTCCTTGCGGCGGAACTGACGAGAGTCGTCGCCGAGGTAATGGGCGGCGAGCCCGTGCAGGGCGCGATAGGCCTGGGACTCGTTGCGCTCGAGATGGCTCAGAGGGTGAAGCCCGACGGTCTTCACGCCGCTGCGGTCGCACCAAAGGCGGAGCGCGATCGTCTGCACCATGGTGCCCGACGGCATGAATACGGCTGCCGGTTTGCCGAGCTTCTCGGCGACTTCCGCCTCGAAGCTCTCGATCAGCTTGCCTTTGCCGTAATTGTCGACCGCTTCGTCGGCGCCGGCCTCGTCAGCGATCGCCTGGAGCATCTCCTTCGGCGTCGGTGCCTTGCTGCGGGTGAGAAACCGCGTGCAGCGGGCGCGGATCGCGTCCCTGTCGCGCGGCTTGGCCGACGCTGCGTCGGTCATCGGACGTGCCATTCCTGGGTCAACGGCTTGGCGCCGTTGAGCTCGCCGTAGCTGGCGCCGGTAGTGCCCTTCGGCGGGTCTCCAAAATAGCGATCGTCGAGCGGCAGCGAGGCCGGCTGCCAGCGGAGATCGCAGGAGAGGCGCACGCGGCCGATCGGCGAGTGGTTGTCGAGCGAACCATGGGCCGTGTACATGCCGAAAAGCGCGATGTCGCCCGCCTCGAAGTTGCGGGTCAGCAGTCGTGTGCCGCGGGCCTTGGCGAACGAGATCGCGTCGGCGCCGAAATCGGCCTTCCGCGAATTGTCCGTCGAGATGTCGAAGCCGATCATCGGGTCGATCAGGTCACGGTACTTGTGCGAGCCCTCGACTACCACCACCGGGCCGTCCTCGACCGGCACGTCGCCGATCGGCATCCACACCGTGTTGACCTTGTCATGTGCGCGGGTGAAGAACGGATAGTCGAAGTGGAGTCCGGTCGCGCGGCCGAGGGCGCCGGCGCGAAGGAAGATGTAGTCCTGGTTTCGGGCAGGCTCGCCGAAGACCAGCGACATGATCCGCTGCATGTCGCGGCCGTTGCTGGCGGCGCGAAGCTTCTTGCCCTCGCTGACAGAACGCCAGAAGGCACCGAGATCGGGCTCGAGCTCTTTGCGATTGCTGTCGCCGGTGGCGATGCCGTCGACTGCCGGCTCCTTGATCTCGCCGACCGCGACCAGGCGCTGGAACACTTCCTTGCGGGCGGCCATGACCGTGTCCCGGTCGACCACGCCTTTCAGATAGAGGTAGCCATCCTCGGCGAGGCGGGCGCGGAGCGCGGTCGGGCTGTTGAGAAGGGGGGCGCTGTCCGCCATCTCGTGGATCAGGGAGGAGGGGACCGGCTGGCCTTTGACCCGGCAATTGTCCATTTCGCTTGCTCTCTCGGGCGTCGAACGGGGACCCTCAGTCTAGACGGATTTCCCGATTGGAAACAGGCAAGGGGGCAACCGGGTGCGCGACAATCCGCTTAAGACTAGGCTCGCCCGTGGCGAGACCGTCTTCGGGACCTTCGTGTTCGAGTTCGCCTCGCCGGGCATGGCAAAAATCGCCAGGTCTGCCGGAGCGGACTACATCATCTTCGACATGGAGCATTCGGGCTGGAGCTTCGAGACGGTCAAGAACCAGATCCAGTTCGCCCGTGGCGCCGGCATCGTGCCGCTGGTCAACCCGGCCGGCGACGACTTCAACCTGATCACCCGGTCGCTCGACCTCGGCGCCAAGGGCATCCTGGTACCTGTGGTCGAGACCAAGGCGCAGGCAGAAGCGATCGTGCGCGCCACCCGCTACCCGCCGCATGGCCGGAGGGGATCGGCCTTCGGCGTCGCCCATGACGACTACATCATCGGCGATGCCCGCAAGACGATGAAGGCCGCCAATGCGAGCGTCCTCGTCATGATCAAGATCGAGACCAAGAAGGGCGTCCAGAACGTCGACGAGATCATGTCGGTGCCGGGCATCGATGTCGCCTTCGTCGGGCACACTGACCTCTCGGTCTCGCTCGGCCGGCCGCTCGAGTTCGAGCATCCGGAGTTCATCAAGGCGCGCGACGCGACGGTCGCTGCGTGCCGGCGCCACGGCAAGATCGCCGGCAACCTGGTCGGCAATCCGACGTGGGGCAAGGCGTGGATCAAGAAGGGCTTCCGGATGATCGCCTATATGGGCGACATCTGGCTGATGCAGCACGCGCTGCAGACCGGCATCGATGCGATGCGGCCCGCGGTGCCGACGGCGAAGAAGAGGCGCTAGACGTAGGCGCTGGATCCATCGGGACGGAATGTCACCTTCCGCTCCCAATGGATGTAGCCGTCCTTCTTCAGGACCTCCTCGTCGATCTCTACGCCCCATCCCGGCCGCTCGGGGCGGAGTTCGAGGTAGCCGTCCTTCGGCAGGTATGGGTCCTTCACGTAAGGCGCGCCGTCCGGCAGGCGGTATTCGAGAATCCGGAAGTTCGGCTGCGATGCCGAGAAATGGAGGTTGACCGCGGTCGCCAGCGGCCCCATCGGGTTGTGCGGCGCCACCGTTACGTAATGCGCCTCTGCGATCGCGGCGATCTTCCGCATCTCCAGCAGGCCGCCGACGACGCAGATGTCCGGCTGGATGATGTCGGCCCCTTTCACGGTGAGCAGGCGCAGGAACTCGAAGCGGCTGTAGAGGGACTCGCCGGTCGCGACCGTGCAGGCGACGTCGCGCCTCACCTCGGCCATCGCCTCGATGTTCTCGGGCCGGATCGGCTCTTCGAAGAACATCGGGTCGTAGGGGGCAAGCGCATTGCCGAGCTGGACCGCCTGCTTCGGCTCGAAGATCTTGGCGTGGGCGTCGAAGGCGATTTCGTAGTCGGATCGCACCGTCTCGCGGAGCTTCCGGAAGTACTCGGCGCTGGTGCGCACCACTTCTCCCCAGCGATGGGCGTGCAGGTCGGTGCGGAACGGACTCAGCTTGAAGGCTGAAAATCCCCACTTGCCGCTGAGAGCGTCCAGCTGGTCGCGCGCCGCGATGGGGTCGGGTGCGGTGTAGACGCCGGCATAGACCCGCACTCGGTCGCGCGCATTGCCGCCGAGCAGCATGTAGACCGGAACGCCGAGTGCCTTCGCGGAAATGTCCCAGAGGCAATGGTCGATGGCCGAGATCGCGGCGAGGCCGAGCGCGCCCGGCGGGAAGCGCGTCTGCTGCAGCAGGTAGAGGATCAGGAACTCGATCCGCCGGGGATCTCGCCCCTGGATGAAGGTGAAGAGGTAGTCGAGCAGCGGCGGCAGCGCCTTGTCGGGGCCGTGGTTGTAGCACTCGCCCCAGCCGGTGATGCCCTGGTCGGTGTCGATCGCGACCAGGAGTCTCGGCCGATCCTTGTCTCGGGACATGTAAGTCCGGAGCCGCTCGATCTTCATGGAAAGGTCCGTCAAGTTCCCTCCCATCAACCTATCATCGAACGATGGGATCGCGGTATGAAAGGCGGATAGCAGGAGGACACGGTATGAACATCTGCATGGTCGGCTACGGAATGATGGGCATTTGGCACTCGGAGGCACTCAAGAAGGCCGATGCCGTGCTTCACACCGTCGTCGGCCGCCGTCCGGACGCGTCCAAGGAATTCGCCGAGCGTTACGGCTACAAGAAATGGACGGTTTCGCTGGAGGAGGCCCTGGCTGATCCGGCGATCGACGCGGTGATCGTCGGCAGCCCGAGCGAGGTGCACGAGGAGCAAGCGATCAAGACGCTCGAAGCCGGCAAGCACATGCTGCTCGAGATTCCGATCGCGATGAGTCTCCAGGGTGCCGCGCGCGTCGTCGCCGCCGGCGAGAAGAGCGGGAAGGTCTACGGTCTCTGCCACCCGATGCGCTTCCGCCGCGAGCGCGAAGCCTTACGGGCTCGCGTCAAGTCCGGCGAGGAGAAGATCCGCCACATCGCTGGACGCTTCTTCATCAAGCGCCTCGTGAATATCGGAGCCACCGGTTACAAGCGGAGCTGGATCGACAACATCCTCTGGCATCATTTCTGCCACTTCGCCGACCTCGGCATGTACCTGTTCGACGGTGCGCCGGTGAAGCGGGTGCAGAGTTCGCTTGGCAAGCTGCATCCGGTGACCGGCATCCCGATGGAGTGCGTGCTGCTTGTGGAGACTGAGGCCGACCAGACGCTGATGGTCCATGGCTCCTATCACGCGACGTACCGCCTCTACGACAAGGTCATCGTCACCGACAAGGACACCTATCTGTTCGACATCCTCGCCGGCACGTTGAAGACCGAGTCCGGCACCGTGGCGATGGAGAACGAGCAGGACAATTGCGCGCGGGTGATCTTCGACTTCCTCGACGCGATCAGGGAAGGGCGCCAGCCGATCGCTTCCGGCCCGTCGGTTCTCCCGGCGATGCGCGTGCTGCAGGCGGCGCAGGACGACTGGGACCGGCAATACGGTGCGCAGTCGATCCCGGGGCGGCCGCTGGAGCGGACCTAGGCATCCAGATCGGTCAGCCGCGCGCCGAGGCTGCCGCCGTCGAAGGCGGCGCTCTTTACCACGGCATGGACCGGAAGGCCGGGCCTTAGGCCGAGGGCGTCGACCGAGCGGCGGGTCAGGCGCGCGAGCACGCTCTCGCCCGAGCAGTCGATGCGGATGTCGGCGGCGGTTCTGCCGCTCGGCAGGATATCGGCGATCGTGCCCGACAGCACGTTGATTGCGCTCAAGCCGTGCGGCAGCGAAGTCGCGACGATGACGTCGCGGGCACGCACGCGGATGCGGACTCTGGATCCCACCGCGAGGTCGATGCGGGGGACGCGGAAGAGGCCGGCCCGCGCGCGGAGCGCGGTCAGGCCGTAGGCCTCGTCGTGGGACTCGATCTCAGTCTCCAGCACCGCGCCGGCTTCGCCGCGCTCGGCGGCGGGAAGAAGATCGAGACTCTGCATCACGCTGGCCGTCGGGCCAGCATGGGTGATGCGACCACTCGAGAGCACCGCGATGGTCGTCGCCAGACGCGCGACCTCGACGATCGAATGGCTCACATAGACGATCGGCACCTGCAATTGGTCGCGAAGGCGTTCGATATGGGGAAGGATCTCGGCTTTGCGCGCCTCGTCGAGCGACGCCAGCGGCTCGTCCATCAGGACGATGCGCGGGTTCGAGAGGAGAGCACGGCCGATCGCGACCCGCTGCTTCTCGCCGCCCGAAAGCAGGCCGGGACGGCGGTCGAGCAAAGTCCCGATCCCGAGGAGGTCGACTACGTGGTCGACCTCCTGTGCTTCCCGTGCACCGGCGAACCAGCGACCGTACAGCAGGTTCTGCCGAACGGTCAGGTGCGGGAACAGGCGGTCCTCCTGGAAGACGTAGCCGACGCGGCGACGATGCGCCGGCTGGAACACCAGCCTTGCGGTGTCGACCAGGGTTTCGCCGTCGACGACGACACGGCCGCGGTCGGGGCGCGTCAGCCCGGCGATGATGTTGACGAGGGAGGTTTTGCCCGAGCCCGACGGCCCGAACAGCGCCGTCAAGCCGAGAGGCGCCGAGAAGCGGACGTCGAGGTCGAAGGCGCCCTGCCGGTGGCCGATGTCGATTTCGATCGTCATTCGGGACCAATCTGGCGGCCGACCCGCTGGGCCAGCCATTCGGAGGCGACGAGCGCCGCCATTGCGATCCCGACCGAGAGCAGCGTCAGCCGGAAGGCGCCGGCATCGCCGCCCGGCACCTGGGTGAAGGTGTAGATTGCTGCCGGCAGCGTCTGGGTCTCGCCCGGGATGTTGGAAACGAAGGTGATGGTGGCGCCGAACTCTCCCATCGCCTTGGCGAAGGTGAGAACCATTCCGGCGAGGATCCCGGGAAGTATCAGCGGCAGGGTCACGGTGAAGAAGACCCAGGCGGGGCTGGCGCCGAGCGTGGAGGCCGCCGCCTCGAGCCGGCGGTCGACCGCTTCGATCGACAGGCGGATCGACCGAACCATCAGCGGAAAGCCCATGACCGCCGCGGCGAGCGCCGCACCCGTCCAGCGGAAAGAAAGGACGATGCCGAACCAGTCCGCGAGAAAGCTGCCGACCGGCCCGCGTCGACCGAAGACCACCAGGAGAAGGAAGCCGGTAACGACCGGCGGCAGCACCAGCGGCAGGTGCACGATCCCGTTGAGGACCGTCTTTCCCCAGAAGCGTCCGCGTGCAAGGAGAAGCGCGACAAGCAGCCCGAGCGGCAGGCTTCCGATCGTGGCGACGAGGGCGACCTTCAGGCTGAGTTGGACGGCGGTCCACTCCTGCGGGGTGAGGGCGAACCAGTCCACGAGATCAGTCGAAGACCGCGAAGCCCTGGGCCGCGAACAGCGGCCGCGCCTTCGAGGACTTCAGGTAGGCGAGGAAGGCGTCGGCGTCGGGATTGCTCGCGTTCGCGGTCAGCGCGACCGGATAGATGATCGGCGGATGCGCTCCCTCCGGGAAGGTTAGGACGATCTTCACGCCCGGGTCGGCAATGGCATCGGTCTGATAGACGATGCCGAGCGGTGCCTCGCCGCGTGAGACCAGAATGAGCGCGGCGCGCACGTTCTCGGCCTGGGCGATCCTGTCCTGCACCGAGTTCCAGATGCCGAGCTTTTCCAGCACGGCCTTGCCGTACTTGCCGGCTGGCACCGCATTGACGTCGGCAATGGCGAGCCTGCCGCCGCGGAGCGCAGACGCCAGCTCGAAGTTCGGCTCGATCTTGATCGTGCTGATGGCAGCATTCTTTGGTGCGACTAGCACAATGCGGTTGCCGAGCAGGTTGGTGCGGCTCGCCGGCTTGATAAGGTTCCTAGCAGAGAGGTAGTCCATCCAGTCGAGGTCGGCGGAGACGAAGATCTGCGCCGGCGCGCCTTGCTCGATCTGACGGGCGAGGGCCGAACTGGCGGCGTAGGAGATCGCGGTCTTCTTGCCGGTCTCCTTAGTCCACTGGGCGGCGACGCCGTCGAGGGCGTCCTTCATGCTGGCCGCGGCGAAGACGATGACGTCGGCTCGGGGCTGGGCCGAGGCCGGCATCCCCAGCGCGATCCAGGCGGCCGCCAGAAAGCTCGCGATATATTTGATTGGATACACCGTCGAAGAATAGCAGGGCGTTATATCTTTGCAAACATAACGAGTCGTTCAGCCCAGCCTGTAGGCCTGCCAGGAGGCGCTGCCGAACTCGCGCATGTTGAGGGGGCCGGGGGCGGAGTCACCGGATGTCCCGAGCAGAACGGTGCCGGACATGCGGCCATCGGTGAGAGTTCCGGTGAAGGCGTAGGAGAGTTTGCTGCCTTCATAAGGATGCAGGCTGGCAAAGGCGACGTGGGCACCGGCGATCGTCCCGGTGAGCGGGCCGACCAGGTCCAAGGTTGCGTGCACGCCCTCCAGTGTGCCGCCGGACTGGCGGAGCCGCACGCGATGCGGCGTGGTTTCCGCGGCGAAAACGATCTCGACGATCCAGAGCCCGGTCACATCACCGATTGGTGTTTCGGCCTCGACGGCCTTCGCGGCAGGCGTCGTATCGAGCGCCTTGGCGATCGCCGACCCCACGACCTCGGCCTCGCCCGGCTCCAGGCTGAAGGGCAGGACGAAGACCGAATTCTCGGTGGCGCCGCGATCGTCGAGCATGATCTTCGGATCGTGCGCGAGCAGAAGGTCCCGGAGGCTAAGCCCGTCGACGCCGATCCTCGTCCGATCCCAGGCGACCTTGAGCCGTGGCACCTGCTCGTGCGACTTCGACGGCGGCAGCAGCTCGGCGCTCACGCCGGCGATGCGCCGGACATGGGCGGCGATGATCTGCAGGTCGCGCGTCCATTTTGCCTTCTCGGCCGCATCCTCGCGGCCGTCGGCCCAGAACTCGACGGCCGCGAAGAGGCCGAGCACCTCTTCCTTGCTGACCTTCATCGGCCGCCCGATCGCGTGATGCGGCGCGGCATTCAGACGGGCGGCCTCTATCCAGTGTCGCTTGCCGAGCAGGAGCCCGGTCGACTGCGGGCCCTTCAGGTATTTACCGCCGCTGTAGGCGACGTAGCTGGCACCGCGCGCGAGGTAAGGGCTCGGCTTCTCCAGGTGCTCGGAAGCGGCATCGACCAGGACCGGAATGTCGCTCGGTGCCGCGGCGGCGACGCAGTCCTCGAGCTTGAGCGGCAAGTCTGCGTCCTTCGTGCCGATAGTCGCGATCATCGCGACGCCTGATCGCAGCTCTGCGTCAAGGGTCTCGCGGTCGCCGACCTCGACGACGCGGGCGCCGGTCGTGCGGATCGCGTGGTCATAGGTGAAGCGCGCACCCTCAGGCATCACCACCTTGGCCGGAAGCCCGGACGTGTCGGGCAGGCGCAGCATGCGCTCAGGATCGCCCTTGGTCATCGCTCCCGCCGTGGCAGCGACGAGCGAAGCAGCGCCGCCCGAGGTCACCAGTGCGGCTTCGGCCCCGGTCAACTCGGCGATGCGCCGGCCCGAGGCGAGGATCAGTTCGTTCAGGCTGACGAAGCGATGGGATCCCTCGACCATCGCTTTGGTCACCTGCGGCAGCATCAGGCTGCCGCCATGCACGGTGCGGGTCCCGCAGCAGTTGATGAATGGCCTGACGCCGAGCCGGGTGTAGATGTCGTCGGACATGCTCAATCTCCACGGGCGCGGGCGAGCAGGAAGGCAGCGACCAAGGGGGCGGTCGCGACGACCAGGAAGGCGATCCGATAGCTGGCGGTCGAAGCGACGATCACGGAGCAGAGGGAGGGACTGATCGCGTAGGCGAGGAACGAGAAGAAGCCGGTGCCGGAGGTCGCCTCGCCGACCTTGTCGGGCGGCGCGATGCGCGCGATCTCGGAGAGATACACGCCGTTCCAGCTGGCGACCGCCACACCCGAGACGCCGGCCGCAACCATGATCAGGACCCAAGGCCAGTCGGCGCCATGGAAGGCGATCACGGTCGCCATCGTCGACGATGCGAGCGCCAGGACCAGAAGCGTCTTTCGGGCCGAGCCGATGCGGTCGGCGATCCATCCGACCAGCACGCGCGAGCCGACGCCGACCGCCTGCATCACGGCGAAGGCGGCGCCGGCGGCGACCAGGCCAAAACCGAGATCGGCGGCGAGGTAGGTCACGTAGAAGCTGAACACCGCGCCCTGCACCATGGCGAAGGAGAAGCCTGCAACGGTCAGCGCCGCCATGCCCGGCGCCATGCCGAATGAGCGGAAGGGAGCCACGAAGCGCTTCGGCGAGAACAGCGTGGCGAAGGTGATGCGCTCCTCGCGCCGGCGCCCGGTATCGAGTTCGCCGCGGAGCGGCTGCACCATCAGGACGCTGGCAGCGATCACCAGCGCAGCCGAAAGCAGG
>CAZZLX010000037.1:0-14433 GCA_964655235.1 uncultured Rhizobium sp. | reverse complement strand
GAAGTCCCTCCCCGGTCACGCCGCGTAGCCTCTACGAGCGTTTACGGTCAAGGTCTCCTTTGCATTAACCCTAGATGGAGACGCGTCCGATCCGGTTCCGAACCGCTCGAACCACGCTGAGGGCGGCCATCATCGAGGTTTTTGGGTTGCTCGGCAGGGTTTTTCCCGAAAATTCGAGCGAAAAGCGACCGAATGCTCCTTCTGCTTCGATTCGATGGATATTGCCGGTCGCGGCAGGGTCCGCGATCAGGGTCGCCTCGGTCGCATCGAGCCCGAGACCGGCCAGTGCGATCGTCGCCGCGACATTGGCGTTCTGGGGGAAACGACGTGCCGCCTCGCCGGCGCTGCCGCGATAGACCTCGGTCGGTCCGGAGATCCGGTCGAGGTCGACGACCTTTTCGGCGGCGGTGCCGCGCCAGCCGGCCGGCGGCTTCCGCCCGGTATAAACGACCTTCGATAACCCGCCCTCGCGCGCCGCCGCCAGCGCATCGATTCCGCCGACCGCGCCCGACACCAGCGAGAGCCGGCCGTTGCCCTGCTCCGCCGCCTTCTGCAGGGTCTCGAAGAGTGCCGGATCGGCGAGCGCGCCGGTCGAGACCACGACGAACTCGGCCCCCCGAGACAGCACGGCGGCGCCATGCTCGCGGACCGCGCCATGGCCGCCACATTCGACCACCACCGGCGGCACGGTTTTCAGCGCATCCAGGCTCTCGACGACGCCCACACGCTCGGGAAGCGCGACCCGTGCCGCCTCACTCCGGCCGGCGCGAACCAGCACGCTCATGTCGGCGTGCTCGCCAAGGCGCTCGATGACCAGGCGCCCGATGGCGCCCCACCCGATCAGCAGCAGCGACGGTCTGGCCGAAGGCATCCGATAAATCCTTTCCTGCCCGGAAGGTAGCCGGCGCCCTCGCATCCGTCGACCGCGGGAATTGGAACCGTTTCAAGGTCGCTGCCGTTGAAGGGATGCGGTAACGGGCTCCGACTTCCGGGCCCGCCGGCACCGCGTCAGCAGGAGGCTCCATTGGCACAGGGTAGCGGATCGTTGCACGAGGACGAGGATGTCCTCGGGCCGGAGGTCATCGACCAGCATCGCGCGATCGTCTCGATCATGGAGGAGCTGGAAGCCGCCGACTGGTACAACCAGCGCGTCGCCGCCGGCAGCGATCCCGAGCTCCGCGACATCCTCGCGCACAACCGCGACGAGGAAAAGGAACACGCGGCGATGACGCTCGAGTGGCTCCGCCGCCGCGACAAGAAGCTCGACGAGCATCTCCGGACATACCTCTTCACCGAAGGCTCCATCCTCGGCATCGAGAAGAAGGCCGAAGGCAAGGAGGAGACGCCGGCCGGAAAGGGCACCGGCTCGCTCGGCATCGGCTCGCTCCGGGGCGAAGGAGCCGCGTCATGAGCCGCCTCAACCGCCACCTCGCGCCGATGTCGGATGCCGCCTGGACCGCGCTCGACGACGAGGTCCGCCGCGCGCTCAAGACCATGCTCGCCGGCCGGCGCATCGTCGACTTCACCGGTCCGCTCGGCGACGACGTCTCCTCGATCAGCCTCGGCCGGCTCGACGACATCCCGGCGCCGCCCGACCGCCTGGTCCTCGCGCGCCTGCGCCGGGTGCAGCCGCTGGTCGAGCTCCGCGCGCCGTTCGAGATGGCGCGGAGCGAGCTCGATGCGATCGACCGCGGCGCCAAGGATCCGGACTTCGATCCGGCGATCGAGGCCGCCCGCCAGATCGCGCTCGCCGAGGACCACGCGATCTTCAACGGCTATCCGGAAGCCGGCATCACCGGCATCACCCAAGGCGGCGGCGCCGAGCCGCTGGCGATCTCCGACGACTACGAGGCCTATCCTGCCGCGGTCGCCGAGGCGATCGGCCGGCTTCGCGACGACGGCGTCGACGGGCCTTACGCGACCGTGCTCAGCGACCGCTGCTTCACCGGCCTCACCAAGGAGACCAAGGGCGGCTATCCGGTGATCCAGCACGTGAAGCGGCTGATCGACGGGCCGATCTTCCGCGCCGCGGCGCTCTCCGGCGCGATCGTGCTGTCGCTTCGCGGCGGCGACTTCGAGCTGACCGTCGGTCAGGATCTATCGATCGGCTATCTCAGCCACGACGACAGGTCGGTGCGCCTCTTCATCGAGGAGAGCCTGACCTTCCGCCTGCTGACGCCGGAGGCGGCGGTCCCCCTCGCCTACCCGTCGGACGAGAAGGCGCGCAAGCGCTGAGCCGAGGCGGAACCGGATGCCGACATCGCCGTTCATGGGGCAAGTCCCCGCCTTCCCTTCGTCCCCCAATCTGCTCATGTCCCCAGGAGAAGTTCCCATGTTCGACCGCCGCAAGCTCCTCGCCGCTCCATTCGCCCTCGCCCTCCTTGCCTCGGGCTGCACGGTGATGGAAGGCCGCCAGACCGCCGGCCAATACATCGACGACGCGACCATCACCACCAAGGTGAAGGCGCAGATGGTCGAGGACCCGCAGGTCAAGGCGAGCCAGGTCGGTGTCGAGACCATGCAGGGCGTCGTCCAGCTCTCGGGCTTCGTGCCCTCGCAGATGATCGCCCAGCGCGCCGGACAGATCGCCCGCAACGTCGAGGGCGTCCGCGGCGTCAAGAACGACCTCGTCGTACGATAATCCTTCGCGGCGGGCGGAGCGTCCCTCTCCGCTCGCCGCACCTCGTCATACCCGGCCCCGATTGCGTATGCTGGGCGCCTCGTCTCGGGGGAGACCATGGCGCCTTGGCCTGAATACACGCGCTTCCTGATCTCGCTGTTCGCGATCCTGACGCCCTTCGCGGCGATCCCGATCTATCTCGGCTTGACCGAAGGGCGCAGCACGTCATATCGCGCGCGGACCGCCGACACAGCGGCGCTGACTGTTCTCTGCGTCCTGGTCTTCACCGCCTTTGCCGGCGACGTCGTTCTTCGGCTCGTCGGCACCAGCCTCGACAGCTTCCGGGTCGGTGGCGGCATCGTGCTCCTGCTGATGGCACTGTCGATGCTCTCGGCCGAGGTCAGCCGCGTCCAGCAGACGCCAGGCGAGAAGGATGAGGCGGAGCACCGCCAGGCGATCGGCGTGGTGCCCTTGGGCGTACCGCTGCTGGCCGGCCCCGGCTCGATCTCGGCGGTCATCATCCAGATGCAGCGCGGCGAGGGCCTGGCGCACCAGGCTCTCATCATCGCCAGCATCGTCGTGGTCTGTTTCCTGCTCTGGGGGAGCTTGAGGCTGGCCGGGCCGATCGGTGCCCGTCTCGGCCGTACTGGCCTCAACATCGTCAACCGCCTCTTCGGCCTGCTGCTCGCCGCCATCGCCGTGGAGATCATTGCGACCGGACTTAGACACCTGTTTCCGGGGCTGATGGGAACCGCCTAGCCGGTTAGACTGGCGCCATGGCCGAGGCCTATCCCTTCGTCGAACTTGAAGACGGCCCGCTGAGGCTCGTCGGGGGCGCGATTGCGCTCGACTTCGCCAATACGGTCGGTTGGCATCTCGCCGAGGCGACGACCGAGCACCTCCGTTCCTATGCCGACCTCCTCGCCTGGATGAAAGGAAGCGGCGCTATCGATGCGGCGCGCGTCCGGCGTCTTTCGGCCAAGGCGAAGCGCGATCCGGACGAGGCCGACCGCGTGCTCGCCGCCGCGCGAACGATCCGGGAAGCCATATTCCGGCTTTTCCTCGCGCGCTCCCGCAACAAGACGCCTCCAGCCAAGGATCTCGCCCTCGTGAACCGTTGTCTCACACGCATCGCGCCGCGTGCCGGGCTCGGCGTCGATGGCAAGCGCATCGGCTGGCGCTGGCCCGACGAGACGCTCGAGAGCGTCCTGGCGCCGGTGCTGTGGTCGGCTGGCGATCTGCTGACCGGCGACAGGTGCATCAAGCTCTGCGCCGCCGACGGCTGCGGCTGGGTTTTCCTGGATGCGAGCCGCAAAGCGAATAGGCTGTGGTGCTCTATGGAGGGCTGCGGCAATCGCGCCAAGGCGAAGCGCCACTATCGCCGCAGGACATCTCGCTGATGTGGCGCCCGCCCGAACGGATCCGATGGAAGCCGGATGGCGGACGCTGGCCGACCGCGGAGGAAGCGGCCGCGTCGCGCCTGTTCAGCCCGATCGCGGCAGGCCCGCTCAAGCTCGCGTCCCGCACCTGGGTCCCGGCGATGGTGCCGTGGCGCGCGACCGAGGACGGCGAGGTCACGCCGGAAGTTCTCGCCTGGTATCAACGCTTCGCGCGCGGCCGGCCGGCGGCGATCGTGGTCGAGGCCACCGGCATCCGCGACGTGCCGTCGGGCCCGCTGCTGCGCATCGGCCACGACCGTTTCATCCCTGGCCTCGCCGAGCTCGTGAAGCGCGTGCGCGCAGCCAGCGGCGGCGAGACGCGGCTGCTGATCCAGCTGATCGACTTCCTTGCGATCAGGCGCCGGCCGGAGCCCGAAACCTTCTTTCGCCGCTATCTCAAGATCACCGAGCGGCACCGAGACGCGCTCGGCGTCTCGAGCGACGATGCGGCACGCGAGAAGCTGGTCGGGCTCGACGACGCGGCGATCGCCAAGGTGCTCGACGCGCGCGAGCTGGAGTCGCTGAAGGTCGGATACCGCGAGCGCGTCACCGATATGCATCTCCCGCATGTGCGCGACCTGCCCAAGGTGCTGCCCGGCCTTTTCGCCGATGCAGCGCGTCGCGCCGAGCTCGCCGGCTTCGACGGCGTCGAGCTGCACTACGCGCACGCTTACACCATGGCCTCCTTCCTCTCGGCGCTGAACGACCGTGCAGACGGCTATGGCGGCTCGTGCGCCGAACGCGCCTGGCTGCCGCTTCAGGTCTACGGCCGCGTGCGCGCCGTGGTGGGAAGCGCCTTCGCGGTCGGGTGCCGCTTTCTCGCCGAGGACTGCATCGCAGGCGGCAACACGGTCGAGGATGCCGCCTACTTCGCGCGCCGCTTCGCTGCCGCCGGCATGGACTTCCTGTCGCTGTCGCGCGGCGGCAAGTTCGAGGACGCGAAGCAGCCCGGGGTCGGCGAAGCCGCCTATCCCTACACCGGCCCTTCCGGCTACGAGTGCATGCCGCAGTTCATCTCGGACGCGCGCGGGCCGTTCGGCCGCAACCTCGGTCCCTCGGCCCGCATCCGCGCGGAGGTGCGCAGCGCCGGCTTCGCCACGCCCATCGTCGTAGCCGGCGGCATCCACGGCTTCGCGCAGGCCGAGGCGATCCTCGCCGATGACGAGGCGGATGTGGTCGGCTTCGCGCGCCAGGCGCTCGCCGACCCCGACTGGTTCCGCAAAGTGCGGCTCGGGCGAGGAGCCGAGGTGCGTGTCTGCGAGTACACCAATTACTGCGAAGCTCTCGACCAGAAGCACGCCCAGGTTACGTGCAAGCTCTGGGACCGCGAGTCGCTGGACGAACCGAATCTGCTCCGGAGCAAGGACGGCCGGCGCCGACTCCTCGCTCCAGATTGGAATCCGTAAAAATCGCTGGGGCATTTCCGTGACCGGCCGTTGCATGCCGGGGATCTGTGCGCTGGATCACTGGTCGTTCCTGTTGATGAGGAACAATTTCCTCGCCGGAAACGACTGACGGAGAATCCCATGCGCACGAAAATTGCTCTCGTGACTTCCCTTGCCGCGCTTCTCGCCGCGGCACCGCTGTCGCTGACGGCGCCCAACCACCTCTCGCACGCCTTCGCCAAGGGCGGCGGCGAAGGTGGCGGTGGCGGAAATGGCGGCGGGAACGCTGGCGGCAACGCGAATGGCCGCGACGGCAGCCCCGGCAACAGCGCCAATGCCCCGGGCCATACGGGCGAGCGCGGCAACAGCGCCAACGCCCCGGGTCAGGCGGTGACCTCGCCTGTCCTGCCCGGCAACTCGAACCGCGGCCAGGCCTCGACCAACCGCGGCAACTCGACGACGCAGACCGCGACCGTTCGCAGCAACGATCGCGCACGCGCCGAGGCCCGCAGCAAGGCCGCGAACGAGCTCGGCAACCTCAACGCCGCTCACGCTTCGGCGACCGCGCGTGCCAACGCCTCGCCGAACTCCATGGTCGGCCGCATTGCCACCTACGAGAACCAGATGCACGCCGCATTGGCGATCCAGGACCCGGCGGCACGCAACGCCGCGATCACTCAGGCGCGCGAACAGCTGGCACAGTCGGCGAACAAGTCGTTGACGCCGACCGCGGTCGCCCGCGTCGACAGCCTGCTCGGAATCGAAGGCGCGCCGCCGCAGCTGGGCGCCGTGCGGTAACGCCATAGGTAAAGTCGTCGATCGGTCACGGACGGTCACTCTGCTCACACGAGCGACCGTCCGTGCATCGTGTTTCAGTCCCCAAGTCCCTGAGTGTCGAAGTCCCCGCTGACGAAGTTGAAACCTGGGGGCCAACAGGAGACTGCGATGACAGCGAAACGAATCCCACCGATGACGGTCCGACTGCTGGGTGCCACGGCCCTGGCGACCGTCCTGGCGCTCGCGCCCGTCAACCTGACAGTGCAAGGGCCGGTCGACAGCGCCGCCTTTGCGAAAGGCGGCGGTGATGGAGGTGGCGGCGGTGGTGGCGGCCACGGCGGGGGCGGAGACAGGGGCGGCGGAGACAGGGGCGGCGGCGACAAGGGCGATCGTGGCGGTCCCGACAAGGGCGACCGCGGCGGCGACAAGAGCGCGGCGGTCGACCGGGATGATGCCGGACGTGGCGATCGCGGGCGCGGGCACGACGTCGCCTCGCGCGGCCGAGACTTCGGCATGAGCACCAGCGGCAGCGTCGCCAGCCCCAACGCGGCGAGCCCCAACGTGGCCACCTTCGGCCGCGACTTCGGACACGAGCGCGGACGCGACTTCGGGCGAAGCAATGAGCGTCACGACAGCCGCGACTCCTCGCGCGGCTTCGCCGATCGTCGCGACTCCTCGAAGTCCGGCAACACCCTCGGCAACCTGAACGCCGCGCATGCTTCCGCGACGGCACGCGCCAATGCCTCGCCGAATTCGATGGTCGGCCGTATCGCTGCTTATGAGACCCAGATGAACGCGGCGCTGGCGATCCAGGACCGGACCGCGCGTAACGCCGCGATCGTCGCGGCGCGCGAACAGCTGGCACAGTCGGCAAACAAGCCATTGACCTCCGAGAACATCGCCAAGGTCGACGCGATGCTCGGCATTCGCGGCGCCTCGCCGCAGCTCGGCGCGGTCAACAGCCGGCGCGACCTCGACGCCGCGCGGAGCCTGGCCGACCGTCGCGACAGCGCCAAGAACACGCTCGGCAACCTGAACGCCGCGCATGCGTCGGCGACGGCGCGCGCCAATGCCTCGCCGAATCCCATGGTCGGCCGCATCGCAGCCTATGAGACCCAGATGAACGCGGCGCTCGCGATCCAGGATCGGGCCGCGAGGAACGCGGCGATCGTCGCAGCGCGCGAGCAGCTGGCGCAGTCGGCGAACAAGCCGCTGACGTCGGAGAACATCGCGCGCGTCGACGCCATGCTCGGCATCCGCGGGGCCTCGCCGCAGCTGGGCGCGGTGAACAGCCGGCGCGACCTCGATCGGAGGGATTTCGATCGGCGCGGATTCGACCGGATCGCGTTCGACGATGACGGCCGCCGCGACGGACGACGTGAGCACGGCTTCCACGACTTCGGCCGCGGCTTCGGCTTCGGCTTCGGCAACCTCCCGGTCGATCCGGCGCTGATCGACGCGCGGGCGGCCGCTCTCGATGCGCGCGGCGATCGTCGTGCCGCGGAGATCAGGGCCAACGCCGACCGCGTTGCCGCGGGCATCATCTCCCGGGCCGAGGCGAAAGCGGCCGAACTGCGGGCGCTTGAGGGCACGGCGAAGAATCCGGCCGTGCTCGAGGCGCGTGCTGTCGCCATCGTCGAGCGGGCCAACTCGGTCGCGGCGGCCATCGTCGCCAAGGCCGACGCACGTGCGACCGCGCTGAACGAGCGTGTCGACGATCGCGTCGAGACCCTGCAGGCGGTCGCCGCCTACGACCGCGCCGTGATCGCGGCGCTGGCCCTGGACGATCCGTCGGCCCAGGCCACCGCCATCGCGGCGGCGCGGGCCGATCTGCGGGCAGCGATCGATCGGCCGATCAGCGGCCGGGCCATCGACCGGCTCGACGATCGCCTCGGCCTCGACGGCACGCCGACGGCGGTCGCCACGCGCACGACCGGCTTGGACGGCTGACGTATCGTCGTTGCGGGAGAAAGGGCCCCGCCGGGCTTCAGGCCTGGCGGGGCTTTTTCTTTGCAAGCGCGTGAATGAGGATCGCCGCCGTCGCCGCGACGTTCAGGGACTGGATCCGCCCGGCACCCTCGATTTTCACAACGTCGTCGCAGTTGGCGAGCGCCTGCGGGTTCATGCCGAATTCCTCGTTGCCGAGGATAAGGGCGACCGGCTTGTCGTGCGGCAGCTCATCGAGCGGCCGGCCGCGGTCGAGCGCGGTGCCGACGACGCGATAGGCCGGCTTCAGGTGCTTGATCGCCTGCGGGAAGTGCTTCGCCTTGTGGAGAGAGACGTATTCGAAGCCGCCTTCGGCAATACGATGGGCGGCATCCGACGGCCCGGCCTGTCCGGGATGGTCGGAGAGCACGACCCGGTCGAGCCCGAAGAACGCGGCGGTGCGAACGATGGCGCCGAGATTGTGCGGGTTGGCGACGCCGTCGAGGCAGAGAAGCAGCGGGACCTCTGCCTCTGCCGCTGCCGCGCGCGCCTTCGCCGGATCGAAGTCGACTGCGGCGCGCGGGGCGGCGATCGCGACGATACCGCCATGAAGAATGCTGCCCGAGACCTTTGCCAACTCCTCAGCTTCGACCTCGCGATAGGGCTTTCGCGCCTCGGCCATCGCCCGGCAGAGGTCGTCGACCTGGCCGCGCATCGACGGCAGGAAGAACAGCCGCTCGATCCGCTCCGGCGAGGTCGCGAACAGCGCCCGCACCGCCGGGAGCCCGCCGATACGGGCGAGATCGCGGCGTTGATCCGGTGCGCGAGGGCGCTGGTCGGACGCGCGGGATTGCGGGCGGCGGGACTTGGGCGGGCGTGGCATGGCGCGCGCAGCCTATCACGCGGGCCGCGGTCGGTTGACATCGGAGACGGCGCCCGGCATTCCGACCGCAGCATGACGCCCGACGAGCTTCTTTCCCGCCTCCTCTTCCGCGACGGCCTGATCCTGATCCTCGACAAGCCCGCGGGCATCCCGGTCCATGCCGGGCCTGGCGGCGGCGAGAACCTGGAGCAGCACTTCGCTCATCTGCGCTTCGGCCTCCCGCAGTCGCCGGCGCTCGCCCATCGTCTCGACCGCGACACCTCCGGCTGCCTCGTGCTCGGCCGCCACCGGAAAGCACTCTCCAAGCTCGGCAAGCTGTTCCAGGGCGGCCGCGTGGGCAAGACCTACTGGGCGGTGACCGACGGCGTGCCTGCCGCGAAGGAGGGCCGCATCGAGCTGCCGCTCGCCAAGCTGACGCCGAAGGCCGGCTGGAAGATGGTGGTCGACGCCGAGAGGGGCCAGACGGCGGTCACCGACTATCGCGTGCTCGGATCGGACGGCACCCGCGCCTGGATCGAATGCCATCCGCGCACCGGCCGCACCCACCAGATCCGCGTACACCTGGCCGAGCTCGGCTCTCCAGTCGTCGGCGATCCTGTCTACGGCAAATCGGGCCCGCGTCTACACCTGCATTCGCGCGCGATCGAGCTGCCGCTCTATCAGTCGCGCGGACCGGTCGGGGCGACGGCGCCGGTGCCACCCCATATGCGCGACGCGCTCATCGCCTGCGGCTGGCCCGGCGAGAGCGTGAGTTGAGGAGCGAATGATGAGCGAAGGAAAGATCGCCGGCGGCTGCCTCTGCGGCGCGGTGCGCGTCGTCGTTTCCGGCGCGCCATATCGGGTGGGCATCTGCCATTGCCTGGATTGCCGCAAGCATCACGGCGCGCCGTTCCACGCCTCGGCGATCTTCCCGGCCGATGCGGTCGAGATCAGCGGCGTCACATCGGAATTCAAGGGACGCCGCTTCTGCCCGGCCTGCGGCTCCACGGTGTTCGGATGCTCCGGCGACGAGACCGAGGTCAATCTCGGCTGCTTCGACGAGCCGAGCCGGTTCAGGCCGACCTACGAGCTCTGGACGATCCGCCGCGAAGACTGGCTGCCGCCGTTCGATCTCGCGCGCCACTATCCGAAGGATCGCGAAGGAAAAGGTCGCTCCGAGCCGTAAGCCAGCAAGCGGGATCAAAGCCGGCTTCGCTAGGGTGGCCGGCATGACGCTTCGCGCGCAGACCCAGAGCGACTACGGCCGGCGGATCGACCGGGTGATGCGCCATATCGGAGAGCACCTGGACGACCCGCTCGACCTCGACCGGCTCGCCGAGATCGCCTGCTTCTCGCCGTTCCACTTTCACCGGATCTATCGCCAGATCGTCGGCGAGACCGTCACCGACACGCTCCGTCGCAACCGCTTGAGCCGTGCCGCCGGCGACCTGGTGCGCAGCGAGCTCGCGATGGGCCGGATTGCGCAGCGCGCCGGGTACGCGAGCGTCGCCGCCTTCACCCGCGCTTTCGTCTCGGCGCATGGCGCGACGCCCGCCGCCTATCGCAAGAGCGGACGATTGGTTCCGCTGGAGCCGGCCTACGAGGAGGAGAACTTTGCAATGCACACCGTCGACGTCCGCGTCACGCAGCCGATCCGCGTCGCTGCCCTCCGCCACGTCGGTCCCTACATGGAGATCGGCACCGCCTTCGACCGCCTCTTCGCCTGGGCCGGGCCGAAGGGCCTGCTCACCGGAAGCTGCCGGATGTTCGGCGTCTTCTACGACGACCAGAGCGCGATGAAGCCGGAAGCCTTGCGCTCCGACGCCTGCATGACCGTTGGGGCTGACGTGAAGCTCGATGGCGATTTCCGCCTGGCCGAGATCGCCTGCGGCCGTCATGCGGTGCTGCGCCACCAGGGTCCCTATGCCGAATTGCCGACGGCCTATTCCTGGCTCTTCGGCACCTGGCTGCCGAAGAGCGGCGAAGAACCGGCCGACCGGCCGTGCTTCGAGGAGTATCTCAACAACCCGCGCGGCCTGCCGCCGAAGGAATGGCTGACCGACATCCACCTGCCGCTGGTGTCGCGCTGACGTTGCCGGGCGAGCCCCTAGACGATCCTGACGCTCATCGCGCCAAAGCGGCCGGCAACGTCGCCCGCAGCGCGTCCTCCATGATGTCCTTCATGCGCAGGCGCTTGAAGGCGTCGACCGCATCGCCGCGAAAGGCCCGCCAATCCTGCTTTAGGGCTTGGTTGCAGTAGTCGATGAAGTCCTGCCCTTCGGCGGCCATCGGCACGGCCTCGGATTGCCGCGTCTGCTCCGGGGTCCAGTCGCGGACGACGGCACGCTCGAGCTGAAGTATGGAGGCGAGCCGGGTCGCCGACGGCAGCGGCCAGTCGGGCGACTGCTTCAGCATGATGTTGAATCGCGTTCGTCGGACGATCCGGTCCCGTTCCGCGGCATTGGAGGTGGCGCGCGGCGCGACGATCCTGAAGTGGCGCGCCATATCGCTCAAAATCCGTTCCCGGTACGGATTCATCTTTCCGAAATAGGAGAAGTCGATGTCCGGTTCGACGTCATCGGGGATGCCGATGAGCGGCGAATAGCCGATCTCGATGAAATGGGGACGCACATATCGTCCCAGGATCTCGAGATTTTGCGGGACGGTGGTCCAGAGAAAGTCGAAGTGGCCGGCGGTTCTCTCGAAATGCTGCCAGCGCACGCCGCCGTCCCAATGCCCCATCCAATCGTAGAACCTTCCGCCGGAAATGATCTCGGTAACCAGACAGCCGACGGCACCCTGCAACCTTATCCGGCGGATCGTCTCCTCGTCCGGATAGGTGCCCTCGAAGCAGAGGACGGCAGCACCGACCGGGATCTCAGGGCCATGCGTCACCGTGAAGCCGTTCTCGACGAGGCCGGCGCCGATGAACGTCACCAGGTCGACGAGCGCGCTTGCGGCCAAGTCGGGCTTGCGATGGAAAAGATGGAATCTGCGGGTCATCGTCGAGGGCGGGAATAGCCGTCGCATAGTAGAAAAGCGTCGACCCGTCGTCATGTCCAACCGACCTTCAACGGGGGAGAGGCCCGGTCGCAACCGGTAGGGCACGACCGCCCTTGGTGCTATGATGGTGGTCTTCTCCCCTCCCCGGACCGATCCCCCGATGCAGCTTACCGAGCCGGAGGTCCGCGCCGCGATTGCCGGTGCGATGACCATGATGTTCCTCGCCGCCCTGGAGACCACGATCGTCTCGACGGCGCTGCCCTCGATCGCCGCCGATTTGGGCGATGTGCACCTGCTCTCGTGGGTGGTCACCTCCTACCTGCTGACCTCGACCTGCATCACGCCGATCGCCGGCAAGCTTGGCGACCTGTACGGTCGGCGGCGGCTGCTGCACGCCGCGCTCGCCGTGTTCCTCATCGCCTCGGTGCTTTGCGCGCTCGCGACCTCGATGCTGGGCCTGGCGCTCGCCCGCGCGCTGCAGGGCATCGGCGGGGGCGCCCTGATCACCTCGGCCCAGGCCGCGGTCGCCGACGTCGTCGCCCCGCGCGAGCGTGGCAAGTACAGCGCCTATTTCTCCATGGTCTGGGGGTCCTCGTCGCTGCTGGGTCCCAGCGTCGGCGGCATCATGGCCCAGCATCTCGGATGGCCGTCGATCTTCTGGCTCAACCTGCCGATCGGCATCGCCGCCCTCCTCTTCTCCGACCAAGCGCTCCGGCGTCTGCCGATCCATGGCCGCAAGGCGCCGTTCGACTGGCTCAGCATCGTGCTGCTCGCGATCGGCAGCGTCGGTCTCCTGACCGCGCTGTCGCTGGGCGGGACCCGCTTCGCCTGGAACTCGCCCGAGTTGCTGGCCGGCCTCGGCGTCGGAATCGTGGTGCTCGTCGCCTTCGGGCTCCGCCAGACGAAGATCGCCGAGCCGATCATGCCGCCGCGCTTCCTGACCGACCGCGTCGTCGGGCCGACGCTGACCGCGATCTTCCTCGCCTTCGGCGCCTATCTTGTCGTCGCCGTGCTGGCGCCGACCTTCTATCAGGTAGGGCTGCAGATCCCGGCGGCGACGGTAGGCTTCCTGATGATGCCGATGATGATCTCGTCGACCTTCACCGCCTGGCTCGCCGGCCGCTACACCAAGAGCCACGGCGCCTACCGGCTGCCGCCGTTCATCGGCCTCCCGGTTTCGGCGGTCTCGCTGTCGATCCTCGCGATCTTCGCCGGGCAGGTATCGGCGCTGGAGACGACCGTGCTGCTGACCTTCTTCGGCTTCGGCATCGGCGTGATCTTTCCGACGACGATGGTCGCGGCGCAGAACGCGGTCGAGCGCCGGGACATCGGTGCGGTCACCGGTGCGATCGGCTTCGCGCGCGCGCTCGGCGCCGCGATCCTTATCGCCGCCGCCTCGGCGCTGGTGCTGGGACTGATCGTCGCCTGGGTCCCGGATACCGCCGGCCTCGCCAGCCTGGACGAGCTGGTGCGCCATCCGCTGGCGCCGCCACAGCGGGTCGAGGTGGCGCATGCTTTCGGCGTCATGTTCTGGGCCGTCGTCGGCGTCCTGGTGGCGGCACTCGGCGTCTTTACCCTTGTCGAGCACCGGCCGCTGCGCGCGACGATGTAGCCGCCGATCCCTTGGGCATTTGAGCGTTCCGCAGGCAGAACGGCCTCGGCCCTGCCCGAGGAACGCCGGGAATCCGCGTTCGACGCGCTGGCACGAAACTTGTGTTCGAGTCGGTTGGACTCAAGCCCAACCGGAGCCTGCCAATGATGCGCCTGCGTGAACTCTCGGTCGCCGCCGCCGTCGCGTTCGCCGCCCTTCCCGCCGCCGCGCAGTCCGGTCCCGGGGCCATCCCCGGCGCGATCTCGGGATTGGCGACGCTCGCGACCGACTACACCTTCCGCGGCATCTCGCAGACCGACAACGACCCGGCGATCCAGGCAGGCCTCGAATACGCGGTCGGGATCGGCAGCGTCACGCCCTATCTCGGCATCTGGGGCTCGAACGTGAACTTCATCGACGCCAACATCGAGATGGACGTCACCGGCGGCGTGCGCGGCAAGATCGGCGAGGTCGGCTGGGACCTGGGATTCGTCTACTACGTCTATCCGAATGCCCGCTCGACCCTGAACTACGACTTCTTCGAGATCGCGGCCAAGCTCAGCTACGACTTCGGACCGGCGGCCCTGACCGTCGGCGCCAACTACTCGACCGACTATTTCGGCGGCAGCGGCGACGCGCTCTACCTGCAGGCCAACGTCGACGTGCCGCTGCCCTGGGGCCTGGTCGCGAGCGGCCATCTCGGCCACCAGTCGATCGACAGGAACGCCGTGTTCGGCGCGCCGGACTATTTCGACTGGAGCCTCGGCGTGACGAAGGAGGTCCTCGGCATCACCCTCGGGCTCTCCTACGTCGACACCGATCTCTCGAAG
>CAZZLX010000036.1:0-14445 GCA_964655235.1 uncultured Rhizobium sp. | reverse complement strand
CGAACCGCTCCATGACGATGCGGTCCTGCGCCACGCGCTCGACGAACTTGTAGGGGCCGGCGCAGACCGGCTTGGTGCCGAACTGGTCGTTGCCGATCGCCGCCACCGCCTTCGGAGAATGGATGATGCCGGCGCGGTCGGCGAATTGCGCGAGCAGCGGCGAGAACGCCTGCTTCATCTCGATGCGGATGGTCTTCGCGTCCTTGACCTCGACCGCCTGGATCGCGGCGATCTCGGACTTCCGCCGGCTGTCGGGCAGCGTCAGCGCGCGGTCGAGCGAGAACTTGACCGAAGCGGCGTCGACCGTCTCGCCGTCGTGGAAGGTGGCGTCCTCGCGGAGCGTCATGGTCAGCACGCGGCCGTCGTCTGTCGCGGTCCAACTCGTCGCCAGCATCGGCACGATGTTGGCCTTGGTGTCGATGTCGACCAGCTTGTCGCAGAGCGCCTGCATGACCAGGCGGCCGACGAAGGTCCAGTTCTTGGCGCCGTCCAGGATGTCCGGATCCTCCTGCAGCCCGATGCGGAGCTGCTGGGCCTGGGCGGAGCCCGAGTACATGACGGGGGCGGCGAGCGAGGCGGCGAGCGCGAGGAAGACGGCGAGGCGTTTCACGGAAGTCCTCCCGGAAGTGCGTGGCTTGGCCGGAATCCTAGGCTCCCGGGCCCGCCCGCGCAAATTGGTGGGGGGTCTTACGATCGTCACGTAGGGTTAACGATCCGGACAATTCCAGTCGGCTCGCCGAGCCCGACACTCTAGAGTGGTGGCCGATGGCCAAGGATCTCGTCGACCGCGACCGGCACAACAGAGCGCTGGCCCAGTTCTCCGCCCACGAAGCGTTCATCCACGGCCAGCCCGGCGGCAAGCGCCTCGTCCTCAAGAATGTCGATTTCTCGAAGCTCAAATTCGCGGCGCTGAACCTCCGCGAGAGCGTGCTCTCCGGCGCCAATTTCTCCGAGAGCCAGTTCATCGACACCAACTTCTCGATGGCCGCCCTCTTCTGCGCCAACGCCAACGACGCCGGTTTCACCCGCTCCAGCTTCGACCGCGCCGATCTCCGCGGCGCCAACCTCTCGCGCACCAAGCTGGTCAAGGCGGTGCTGACCAAGGCCGATCTCCGCGCCGGCCAGATCGTCAAGTGGAACGGCGGCGAGAAGACCGTCATCAACCAGCGCGCCCAGCTCAGTGACGCCCGCCTCGACAAAGCACGGGCCGGCGAGGCGAACCTGACCGGCGCCGAGATGGTGCGCTCTTCGCTCGCCGGCGCCGACTTCTCCGGCGCCGAGATGTATTCGGTCAACCTGACCGGCGCGAACCTGACCGAGGCGGTGCTGACCGGCGCCAAGCTCAAGGACGCGGTGCTGAACGGCGCGGTAGTCAACGGCGCCAATCTCTCGAACGCGGACCTCCGCGGCGCGGTGCTGCGCAACGTCGACCTGACCGGCGCCAAGCTCGCCCAGGCCGACCTCACCGGCGCGGTCTACCGGGTCAGCAACGCGGCGCTGCCGCGCAACATCTCCGACATGGTCGCCGCGCACAGCGCCTGGATCACGTCCAGCGGTGCGGCCGGCGTCCGCGCGATCTTCGACGGCATGGACATGCAGGGCCTGGACCTGAGCGCCAGCGATCTCAGCGGCGCCTCGTTCAAGAACGCGGACCTGAGCCGCGCGGCACTGAACGAGGCCTGGCTCACGCTCTGCGACTTCTCCGGCGCGAGGCTCGAAGGCACCGTGCTCGACCTCGCCAATCTCGGCGGCTCGAACCTGCTGAAGGCCGACCTCTCCAACGCCAAGCTGCGCGGCGCCAAGCTGGTGCCGATCGATCTCCGCGGCTGCAATCTCGGCGGCGCCAACCTCTCGGGCGCCAACATGAGCTCGGTCGACCTCCGCGACGCCAACACGGCGGGGTCGAACATCGAGAACGCGATCCTCATCGGCGCCCGGCTTCAACACTAGGCGTTTGCGATGGCGAAGACGTTGTCCCCCGAGGAAGAGAAGAAGGCCAAGGCGCTCGCGCTCTTCAACGCGCACGAGAACCACGTCACCGGCAAGCCCGGCGGCAAGCGGCTGATCGCCAAGGATGCGGACTTCACCAGGCTCGACTTCTTCGGCCTCGATCTCAGCGAGAGCGTGCTGTCCTCTAGCAACTTCGAGGGTGCGCGCTTCATCGACACCAACTTCTCGATTGCGGACCTCTTCTGCGCCAACGCCAACGACGCCGACTTCACCCGTTCCAAGTTCGACCGGGCCGATCTTCGCGGCGCCAACCTGCTACGCGCCAAGCTGGTGCGGGCGACGCTGCCCAAGGCCGACCTCCGCGCCGGCCAGGTGGTCAAGTGGGACGGCGGCAACAAGATCACGGTGCAGCAGAAGACCCAGCTGCGCGAGGCGCGCCTCGACAACGCGAGCGCGGTCGAGGCCGACTTCAGCGAAGCCGACATGCCGCGTGCCAAGCTCATGCGCGCCAACCTCTCGCGCGCGCAGATGTACGCGGTGAACCTGGCCGGCGCCGACCTGACCGAGGCGGTGCTCGCCGGCGCCAAGCTCAAGGACGCGCTGCTGAATGGCGCCATCGTCGCCGGCGCCGACCTCTCGGGCGCGGATCTCCGCGGCGCGGTGCTGCGCAACGTCGACCTCGCCAGCGCGATCACGACCGGCGCCGACCTGACGGGCGCCATCTACCGGCTCACCAACGTGGCGCTGCCGCACAAGATCGCGGAGAAGGTCGCGGCCCACAGCCTCTGGATCACCTCCAGCGGCGCCGAGGGCGCGCGGGGTGTGTTCGACGGCATGGACATGACCGTGGTCGACCTCAACGCCAGCGATCTCAGCGGCGCCTCGTTCCGGAATGCCAACCTCTCGCGCGCGACGATGGTCGAGGCGTGGCTGACGCTCTGCGATTTCTCGGGCGCCAAGCTCGACGGCACCAACCTCGATTCCGCCAATCTCGGCGGATCCAAGCTGGTCAAGGCGGACCTTTCGAACGCCAAGCTGCGGGACGCCAAGCTCGGGCCGATCGACCTTCGCACCGCGGACGGCCGCTTGAGCGGCCGGGCCTGGCCGACCTCGCTCGAAGGGGCCCGTCTCGCCGGCGCCGACGCACGAGGGGCGGAGATGCGCCTAGTCAACCTCGCTGGCGCCGACCTCATCGGGGCGAACCTGAGCTCCGCCGACCTTCGCGAGGCGAACACGGCCGGCGCCAACATCGAGGCGGCCATCCTGGTGGGCGCGCGCCTGCAACCCTGAGACCCGGTTACCGAAATATCACCGATGAGAGCGTAGTCATCGGGATACCGTCCAGGACGTGGGGGATCCCTTCAGCGAGCGCGCCGAAGCCGGTCGCGCGTCCGGTTGCCCGGATCGCGCCCGCATCGTCGCGCCCGGCGTCCCTCCTTCCGATCCTTCCAGTCCCAGGGTTGAGACCATGCGTATCGGCCGGAAGACGGCGCTCGCCTGGGCGGCCGTCGTCGCCTTCGTGATCCTGCTCACCGCCGCGATCGGCGCGCGAGTCCAGGCCCAGACGCTGACGCAGATGGCCAAAGATCTGAGCGAGCTGTCGCTCGAAGAGCTCGGCAACGTCCAGATCACCTCGGTCTCGAAGCGGCCGGAGCCGCTGTCGAAGGCGGCGGCGGCGATCTATGTCATCACCAACGACGACCTGAGGCGGTCGGGCGCGACCACGCTCGCGGGAGCGCTCAGGCTCGCACCGAACCTCCAGGTCGCCCGCGGCACCGGACTCGACTACGCGATCACCGCGCGCGGCTTCAACTCCCTCGACACCGCCAACAAGCTGCTGGTCATGGTCGACGGGCGCAGCGTCTACACGCCGCTGCATGCCGGCGTCTTCTGGGACGCGATCGGCCTGGTCATGGAGGACGTCGAGCGCATCGAGGTGATCAGCGGCCCGGGCGGCACGCTCTGGGGCGCCAATGCCGTCAACGGCGTCGTCAACGTCATCACCAAGACCGCGCACGCGACCCAGGGCGGCCTGGTCGACGGCCAGTTTGGTACGGTGGACCGCGTCGGGGCGCTTCGCTACGGCGCTCAGGCCGGCGACGTCGCCTACCGGGTCTACGGCCTCGGCTACGACCATGGTCACACCGCGACCGCCACCGGCGGCGACGCCCGCGACGAATGGAGAACACGGCAGGCGGGCTTCCGCACCGACTGGGGCGTCGGCCAGGCCTTCACGCTTCAAGGCGACACCTACCGCGATCCTCTCGATCCGAGCGGCGCGCTCAGCGGCAGCAACCTGCTCGGTCGCTGGACGCGACCGCTCGCCAACGGCTCGACCTTCGAACTGCAGACCTACTATGACGAGGCGGAGCGCCAGGGACCGGGCGTGCGCGACTTCGTTCGCACCTTCGACGCACAGGCGCAGCACACACAGCCGATCGGGACCTGGAACGAGATCGTCTGGGGCGGCGGCCTGCGCTTCAACCATGACGAGTTCGCCAATACGCGCTCCGCCTTCATCCTCGTGCCGCCATCGCGCGACATCACGCTCGGCAACCTGTTCGTCCAGGACAGCATCGCGCTCGCCGACGACCTGACCCTGACTCTCGGCACCAAGTTCGAGCACAGCAGCTACTCCGGGCTCGAGCATCTGCCGAGCGCCAGGCTGGGATGGCGCGTCACCGATACGGCGTTCCTGTGGTCGGCGGTCTCGCGCGCGGTCAGGACGCCGTCGCGCGTCGATCGCGACCTCGTGCTGCCGGGCGTGCTGGCCGCCAACACGACCTTCGAGTCCGAGTCCCTGATCGCCTACGAGGTGGGATATCGCGGTCAGCCGCTGCCGCGCACCACGCTTTCGGTGTCGCTGTTCTACAACGATTACGACGAGCTCCGGACGCTCGAGCCGCCGGCCGGCGGCGGCCTGCCGCTGCGCTTCGGCAACCGCATGGAGGAACACACCCACGGCGTCGAGATCTGGGGCGACCATCTGGTCAATTCCTGGTGGCGCCTCAGCGCCGGCGCCAATCTGCTGAGGAAGTCGTTCCGGCTGAAGCCGGGCAGCGTGGATGTGACCAACCAAGTGGCGAAGGGTAACGATCCGGATTTCCAGGCGTCGCTACGGTCCTACATGTCGCTGACCGACACGATCGACCTGACGATCGCGTTGCGCGCCGTCGACGACCTGCCGAACCCGGCCGTGCCGGGCTATGTCGAGGCCGACTTTCGGATCGGGTGGAAGGTCGCCCCGAACCTCGATCTCTCGCTCGGCGGTTTCAACCTCCTCGACGCCCATCATCCCGAATCCGAGGCGGCGTCGACGCGTACCGAGACGCGCCGCACCATCTATGTCGGCGCCCGCTGGAAGTTCTGAGGATGACCATCGCGACCACGACGAGCGGACGAGGGCGCGGCATCGCCGCCGTGCTCCTCGTCGTCGCGGCCGCGCTTTCACTGCCGGCGCGGGCCCAGGACGCCTCGCTCGAATATGCGGTCAAGGCGCAATTCATCTACAAGCTCGGCCCCTTCATCGAATGGCCGGCGGGCGCCTTTCCCGACGCGTCCGCACCGGTCAATCTCTGCGTCACCGGCACCGACCCGTTCGGCGGCGTTCTCGACCACGCCGTCGCCAACCAGCGCATCGGATCGCGGCCGATCGCGGTGACCCGGCTGCAGGCCCCGGCGCGCGGCCTCGCCTGCCATATCCTCTTCATCGGCACCGCGGACCCGCGCCTCGCGGCCGACGTGATCGCGCTCCTGCGCGGCACGCCTGTGCTCACAGTTACCGACGGCATGCGCGATCCCCGGGCCAAGGGCATCATCAACTTCGTGATCCAGGCGAACCGCGTGCGCTTCGAGATCGACGACCTCGCCGCGTCCGAGAACGGTCTCGAGATCAGCTCCAAGGTGCTGAGCCTCGCCGCCTCGGTGAGGCCCCGGAACTGATCCCATGCCGATGCGCCGCTTCCTAGCGTCCGACTCCCGCTTCTGGCAGCTGGCGCCGAGGCTTGCCGCGGCCACGGTCGTGATCCTGATTGCAGCCGCCATCGGCGTTGCGGTGATGAGCGAGCGCGCATACACGGAGCAGAAGACGCGCGAGGTCAGCACCAGCGCCGGCATCCTTGCCTCCACCGTCACCGCGGCGTTGGTGTTCGATGATGCCAAGGCGGCGCAGGAGTATGCGAACTCGCTCTCGGCCAATCCCGAGATCCTTGCCGCCGCGATCTATGAGGACAGCGGCGCGCTGTTCGCGAGCTACCTCCTGCCGGGCGAGCTGCCGGTTCCGGCGCGGCCGCTCGATATCGGGCCTAGGCTCGACGGTGATCGCCTCTCCGTGTTCATGCCGGTGCGCCACGAGGGAAAGCAGATCGGCACGGTCTTCCTCCGCTCGACGCTCGAGCCGCTGGCGAGCCGGCTGCCGCGCTACGCGCTGATCTTGCTGCTGACGGTCATGGCGGCGGCGATGGTGACCATCCTCGGCGCGGCGCAGTCGACGCTGGCGCATGTGAACCAGGATCTGCGCGAACGCGCGCTCGAGCTCGGCGAGGCCAACCGCCAGCTCCAGGACCAGATTCAGGAGCGCGAGAAGGCCGAGGCGCAGCTCCGCCAGATCCAGAAGATGGAGACGATCGGGCACCTGACCGGCGGCGTCGCGCACGACTTCAACAATCTGCTGACGATCATCATCGGCAACCTCGACCGGCTCGAACGCCGCATCGACGCCAAGGCGACGCCTGACGACCTGAAGAAGATCGCGCGCTACGCCCGCATCGGCGCCGATCGCGCCGCGACGCTGACCCAGAGCCTGCTCGCCTTCTCGCGCCGCCAGCCGCTGGCGCCGAAGCCGGTCGACGCCAACCGGCTGGTCGCGAACATGTCCGACCTGCTGCGCCGGACGCTCGGCGAACACATCATCGTGCAGATGGTCGGCGCCGCCGGTCTCTGGCGCACCCAGGCCGATCCGAACCAGCTCGAGAACGCGATCCTGAACCTCGCGCTCAACGCCCGCGACGCGATGCCGGACGGCGGTCGCCTGACGATCGAGACCGCGAACGCCTATTTCGATCCGCGCCACGCGGCGGAGGCGGATGTGGCGACGGGCCAGTACGTGCTGATCTCGGTCACCGACACCGGTGCGGGCATGAGCAAGGAGATCGCGGCCCAGGCGTTCGAGCCGTTCTTCACTACCAAGGACACCGGCCACGGCACCGGCCTCGGCCTCTCCCAGGTCTACGGCTTCGTCAAGCAGTCGGGCGGGCACGTGCAGATCTATTCCGAGGTCGGCCAGGGAACGACGGTGAAGATCTACCTGCCGCGCCTCACGGCCGAGCCCGAAGGCGAGGAGCCAGCCGAGGAGGCGGACACGACCGGCGCCGTCGGCCACCAGGAAACCATCCTCGTGGTCGAAGACGATGAGGGCGTGCGCGAGAACTCGGCGGAGATGCTGCGCGAGATGGGATACCGCGTGGTCGAGGCGGCGACCGGGGCGGCGGCGCTCCGCATCCTGGACGAGGACCGCTCGATCGCGCTCCTGTTCACCGACATCGGGCTTCCCGGCGGCATGAACGGCCGCCAGCTCGCCGACGAGGCGACGCGACGCTACCCGACGCTCCCGGTCCTCTTCACCACCGGCTATGCCCGGAACGCCATCGTCCACGACGGGCGGCTCGACCCGGGCGTGCACCTGGTGACCAAGCCGTTCTCCTATCCCGAGCTGTCGATGGCATTGAAGGGCGTGCTGGACGCCGGCCGCGGCGCTGCGCCTTGAAGGCCTCCGCCGCCGCCGCTATCTTCGGCGGCCTGAGCGCGGGTGTAGTTCAATGGTAGAACGGCAGCTTCCCAAGCTGCATACGAGGGTTCGATTCCCTTCACCCGCTCCAGCTTCCGCCTGCAGCGCCAGAGCCTCTTGAACCTTCCGACGGGCTGACTAGATCGATCGCCGTCGGGCGCAACGCCCGCGACGATCGTTCCCATGTTGCTCGAGGAGGACGTGGCTATGGCTGTCGAGACGCATACTTCGCCCACCGCCGAGTTCCCGCCGTCCGCCATGTCGTGGCTTGCGCAGCCCGAGCCGGCTCCCGCCGAACCCCGCGATCTTCCGGCCGAGGACGACGCGCTCCTTGCCCCGCCGATTCCGTGGCCACGGGTCTTCCCACCGCTTTAACCTGCGTAACTGTTTGATCTTATTGGGCTAAGCTGTGACCATGCCGTGCGGGCGGGACGAGCCGGAACCGGTTCGTACAATTTGCTGTTTTTCGCCTGTCATGACGTCTCGCAATGATCCCCCCAAGCCCATCTCCATCTCCGCGGCCCAGCTTCTGGATGGCGCACCGACCGTCGTTCCCGGCGATCCGGTCAACGACGAGATCCGCGTTCTCCTGGACGCGGGGGCCTCGGAGCGCGCCCGCGCACTCCGGGAGAAGGCGGAGGAGATCCGGAAGACCGCCGAGCGGATGGTCGACGAGGACGCCCGCCGCAGCTTGGCAGGCGTCGCCGATCAGTACGAGCGCCTCGCCGGCAGCGTCGACCGCCGGCGCGAACGGGCGTCGGCTGCGGCGGACGACGACTGACGCATCGTTCATGTCACCGGTTCGACGAGACTGACCGGTATCACGAACATGTCACGGATTTGAGGGCGGCCCTCGCCCCTCTCGCGGCCTAGTTTCGCGGCGAGAGGGATTTACCGCTTTTCATGCCTTTGTACATGCCCGGCAAAAGCGAGGCCTGGGACGCATCGCGCAGAGCTGTCGCCTTCCCGGCTGAGGATGCGGCCGAGGGGAGCCCCGTTGTCTGCGCCATCTCCGAGGACGCGTTGGTCGCGCATTTCGGCGCGCTTGCCGGCAATCCGACAAGCCTGATGGACGCCTTCCGCCGCTATCGGCCAGCGATCGAGACGGCGGCCAGCCGAAAGTACGACGTCGCCGGGAAGCCGAAGACAGTGATCCTGGACGCCGCCGACGTCAGCGGAGCGCCGCCGGCCTCGACCTGAACGCAGGTGTGTTCGCCCAAAACGCGGTCAGCAGCAGGAGCGCGACCGCGCCCATCGAGAAAAATAGTCCTGTGGGCAGCACGATCTCGGCCGGCGTGCCTGCCCGCAGATACCAGTTGAACGCCTCGATGACGAGGGCCACGACGCTGCCGCGCCGATGCCACCAGCCGACCGAGACCTCGACGCGCCGGATCTCGCCGTCGGCGTCGACCAACCCGATCGCCGCGGCGGCGAAGCCCATCAGGACGCCGGCGCCGAGCAGCCAGCGCGTGGCCTGGATCCAGCTCGCGTCGCCGCCTGCCCAGTAGATGAGATCGCAGCCGAGCACAGCGACGAAGAACGCGACCGGCAGCGGCACCAGCATCGGATCGATCGAACGTCCGACCATCGTCGTCTCGGGCATCGACACGGGCGGCAACTCCCGAAAAAGAAACCGGTCCTGCCCGATCGAACGGACAGGACCGGAAGGATGGGAGGAGCCTTCTGGAGGGAGGGGAATGCTCCTCGGTAGCGGTTCAACGCGAAGGCTGGGGCCGCGATCCTCGACGAGGGCGTGAGAAGTTTGAGACGGCGTCAGTCGAGATCGTAGTCGCTCATCATCTCGCTCAGGATCCGCATCATGAAGGCGGTGCATCCAGGTTCGAGCATCGGGAAATGCTCGACCGTCCAGTTGACGCCGTCGCCGCGGCGTTCGGCAAGAAGAACGGGCACCGGCGGCTCGCACGAACCGCAGCGCCCGGTCCTCGCCGCCTCGCTCTGGATGCGGCGCCTGATTTCCTCGCGGATGCGTTCGGCCGACGCGACGCTTTTCGCCATGACGCGTCACTCCCCGCATCAAACGTGCGCTAAGCGTATGCGGCGGGACAACTGCACAGGTTAGTCCGGCGACTGCGGAACCCATTACCGCCGCGGCCGTTCAGACTTCGGCTTCATCCGGAGGAGACGCGCATGCTCACCGGCCATCTGGCGCTGGTCTTCGCGGCTGTCTTCGCCGGTGCCGCCATCTACGTGTCGCTCGTCGAGCAGCCGGCGCGCCTTCAGCTCGACGATCGTGCCGCCTTGCTCGAATGGCAGCCTTCCTACCGGCGTGGCGCCTGGATGCAGGCTTCGCTCGCGCTGATCGGCGGACTGATCGGGCTTCTCGCCGGATGGCAGAGCGACGACTGGCGCTGGCTGCTCGGCGCGGCGCTTCTGCTGGCGCCGTGGCCCTACACGCTGCTCGTGATGTCGCACACCAACACGCTGCTGCTGGCTTCGCACGGAATTGATGCGGGACCGGAGACGCGCGCGCTGCTGGTCAAATGGGGCCGGCTCCATCTGGTCCGCGCGCTTTTCGGCATCGCTGCGGCCGGCGTGTTCTTCTGGGCGCTGGACCTCGCTTTCGAGGTCGCCTTCGAGGTGCCGAAGTTCTCGCTTCCCGGGGCGAAGGGCTGAAAAAGAAACCCGCCCGCGGCCGGGCCGGGGACGGGTCTTCGAGGGTTCGTCGTGCGACCAGCTCAGGGAGGATCGGCCGTATCGCTTGCCTTCACAACGGTGGGGTGCGGCCGAGGTTCCTCTTCAAAGTCCGAAGGGATACGTTTCGGGCACGCCCTTGCGCGTGACCGTCGGCAGCGGCGTCACAGCACGCGTACGGTCGAACCAGACATAGGCGTCGAACTGGCGCGCAAGCGAGCATTCGGAGTAGTGGCTCCAGCGCTCGGTCTCCGGGCGATAGATCACGCCGATGAAGCGTTCGAGCCTGGCGCGGATCAGCTGATGGCGCAGATGGTCGTGCGAGCCCTTGCGCAGGTCGAGGAGGAAGCGTGGCACGCCCGCATCATGCGCGAGCCGTTCGTAGCTCTCCGGCAGCGACGGTATGACGTCCTTGATCTCCATGTCGCCGTCCCAGTCTGTGGCGCAGGCGACGGTGCCGGTATGGGTGCCGAAGCCGATGAGCGCCGCGGCATTGCCGAAGCGCTCGCGGCAGAGCTGTCCGATGTTCAGCTCGTCGCGCACCATGCCCATCTCGGTGACCCGCGCGTCGCCGATATGGGAGTTGTGCGCCCAGACCACGGCCTTGGCGTTCGCGCCCTTTGCCTGCAGCACCTGCTCCAGCGTCTCGAACATGTGGCGGTCGCGCAGATTCCAGCTTTCGGCCGCGCTGAAATACATCGCGCGGTAATAGGATTCCGCGCTCTGCACGAGGCGTGCGTTGGCGGCGGCATCCAGGAACTCCTCGCCGTCCTCCCTGGCATAGGCGATCTGCTTCGACAGCAGGTCCGCCAGCATCGCCACCACCGGCTGTTCGCTGCGCCCGTACCCTGCCGTCAGCGCCATGCGTCCGTAGGCCTGCGGCTCCTTGCTCCAGGGCGTCAGGCAGCCATAGCGCTCGCGCGCGACCTTCGCGGCATCCGGGTCGACCCGGTCGAGATAGTCGACCACCGCGCGGATCGAGCCGTTGAGATTGTAGAGATCGAGACCGTAGACCCCGGCGCGGCGCTCGGCCGGCAGAGCGTCGTTGTGCGCGCGCAGCCACTCGGTGAAGGCCTCGAACTCGGTGTTGCGCCACATCCAGGTCGGGAAGCGGCGGAATGCCGGCTCGCCATGCTTCGCGGCCTTGCGATGGCGGACATAGCGGTCGATCGACGCGGCATCCGGCCAGTCGGCTTCGAGCGCGACGATGTTGAAACCGTGGTTCTCGATCAGGCGGCGGGTGATCGCCGCGCGGGCGCGATAGAATTCCGACGTGCCATGGCTCGCCTCGCCCAGCAGCACGACGCGCGCGTCGGCGAAGCGGTCGAACATGGCGCCGAAGTCCGGGCTGTCGAAGTCGGGCAGCGGTTCGGCCGCGTCCCGGATCGCAAGAGGAAGCGGCTCCTCCTTCGGCGAGCGGGTCAGCAGCGGCGGAGGACGCCGCCGCGGGAAGGCGTGGGTCGCCTCGTCCTCGCTCCATCCGTGCTCGCCGATCAGCGGCACGAACATGACCGGCCCCAGATCCTCCTCGTCGAATTCGTTCTCCGACCGGCGCGTGATCTTGACCAGGCGCTGGCTTTGCAGGTCGTCGCCGACCGGCATCACCAGCCGGCCACCGACGGCGAGCTGGCGGGTCAACGCCGCCGGGACAGCCGGACCGCCGGCGGCGGCGAGGATGGCATCGAACGGCGCTGCTTCCGGCCAGCCGCGCGTGCCGTCGCCGGTTCGGATCTCGACATTGTCGTAGCCGAGCCCGGCGATGCGCTTGCGCGCGAGGCGCGCGAGCTCGTCGTGACGCTCGATCGTATAGACGCGCCTGGCGATGCGGCTCATGACGGCCGCGGCATAGCCGGAGCCGGCGCCGATCTCGAGCACGCGGTCCGCGGGTCCGATGCCGGCCGCCTCGATCATCAGCGCGACGATGTAGGGCTGCGAGATCGTCTGGCCGGCCTCGATCGGCAGCGGCGAGTCCTCGTAGGCGAATTCTCGAAGGTTCTCCGCAACGAAGGCCTCGCGCGGAACCCGGCGGAATGCCGCGACGACATCGTCGCTTGCGATGCCGCGGCCGACGATCTGGCGCTGCACCATCCGGTCCCGCGCCTCGACGAGATTCGACATGGACCCTCCCTCTGCGGTAGGGGCTCCCGCCGCGGCGGGATCGCGGCCATTCGATCACGGGAGCCGGCGCGGGACCTTGATCTCGATCAAGGTACCCGAGCGCCGGCGCGACGCTATTCCGCCGCTCGTTGCTTCTTCACGGTCTCCTCGACCGGCGGCGACTTGCGCTGCTTGGGGCTGCCGACGCGGGTGGGCGCGCCGATGGCCGGCGGATCGCTCGCATCCATGCTTTCGAGCAGCGCCTCGTCGATCTTCTCGTCGTCGGTCATCGGGCGGCCGAGGTCCTGCGGGTCCGGCGGGATCTGCGCCGGCGCCGGCGTCTTCTGGTCGCCGGAAAGGTTGGCGGTGCCGGTTTCCCGGACCTCTGGCTTGAGCTTCTTCTTGGGCGTCATCGGGGTCTCCCTTCGGGGCGAGGTACCGGATAACGGAAGGCCGAAGGACGCGGTTCCCGTCGGCAAACGGGAACCGGCAGGGTCATGCGGTGTTCCCCGCCGGCTCGGTGCGCCGGTGCCGCATCATCGCCGGAAACGCCAGCCAGAGTCCGGTCACGAGGATGAAGATCCCTGCCGCCGCGGCGAAGCCCAACGCGGACGACCCGGCGAGATGGGCGATCACCACATAGGTGTCGAGCGACAGGCCCAGCGCCAGCGGGATCGTGGCGGCGGTGACGAGCGTGCTGCCGGTCTTGAGCACGTCCGCGGTGTTGGCGCCATCGCCGATCAGGCGGTGATAGGCGGCAGGCGTCATCAGCAGGATCATCGCGAGGCAGATGGCGCCGAGTGCTGCCGCATGCACGGTCTTGAAAGCGGCGGGCAGCGTCTCGAAGGCACGGATCATGACCATCGAGAGCTGGAAGCCGAGCAGGGCCTGAACGCCCGGCAGGATCACGCGCGCCTCGGTCAGCATGCGGTCGATGCAGACGTCGAGCGGCGGCATTGCGTGCTGTTCCGACATGGCGGTCTCCTGTCTGCGCGGGGTGTCGCGACGCGAGCGCCCGAGCCCGTACCAGAGCCAAGCGGCGACGAGAAAGGTGGCGACGCCGGCGGCGATGCCGGCCCGCGGGCCTGCCATGACGCTGGCGACGACATAGAGATAGAGGCCGATCGCGGCCGCGAAGGGCAGCAGCGTGATGCCGGTCGCTGCCGTCACCACGCGCAGGAGACGTGCACTCTCGGCGCCGGCCTCGGCGATCCGGTGGAACGCGGCCGGCATGATCAGCCCGGCGACGGTGACGATCATCAGCAGGAAAGCGAACCCCGTGACCGCGCGCGCCGACGGCGAGATAACCTGGAAATTGTCTAGGAACGGCGCGTCGATGTGGAAGCCGAGAAGGATGCTGGCGCCGAGCAGCATGAGCCGCGTCTCGTCGAGCGCGATCTTGATCTGGATCCGGAGCTTCTCGGGGGCCGCCGTCATCGAAGCGAAACGCTGCGATCCGGCGGCGGTTCCTGGATCACCCCGCCGCGGCGCCGCGCCAGCGGGCGCCCGGATCGGCAGCCTCGGCCTGGCGGCGAACGAGAGTCGCATAGAGGCCGCCCTTGGCCAGCAGCTCCTCGTGGCGACCCTGCTCGCGCACGCGGCCGCCGTCGAGGACCACGATCTCGTCGGCCTCGCGCACGGTCGAGAGGCGGTGCGCGATCACCAGCGTGGTGCGGCCGCGCGCCAGGTCGTCGATCGCCTTCCGCACGCGGCGCTCGCTGACCGCGTCCAGGTGCGAGGTCGCCTCGTCGAGGATCAGGATCGGCGCGTCCTTGAGCACGGCGCGCGCGATGGCGAGACGCTGGCGCTGGCCGCCCGAGAGCTTGAGGCCGCGCTCGCCGATCGGCGTCGCGAGCCCGTCCGGCAGCGCGCGCACGAAGTCGGCGAGCGCGGCGCGCTCCAGCGCGTCCCAGAGCTCGGCCTCGCTCGCGTCGTCCTTGCCGAGGCGAAGGTTGAAGGCG